>JABJKH010000082.1 GCA_018660465.1 Rhodospirillaceae bacterium | reverse complement strand
CACCATCCTTGGCATTTCCCACCGGGTGCTTCATCGATACGGCGAGATACTTCCCGTCCGGTGAATAGGCCATATGATTAACCCGGTTGGGAACCTTGGTCACGTGACGGATCATTGTCCCAGTGGCAACATCGAACTCATAAATGCTCCAGCCTCCATCCCAGTTCCCGGTCCAGCCGCCGGTAACGATACGCGTGCCATCTGGTGAGATATCCAGTGAATAGAGCGCCCCTTCATAACCGCCCCCAATTGGGACCCTAATGGTGCGAAGAAGTGTGCCGTCCTTAACCGACCAAATGCGAACAGTTTTATCCAACGAAACAGTCGCCATGATTTGTTCGTCTTTGTCGACGACGACACGTAGAATAGGGGCCGTATGCATGCCCGCTTCAATACGTAAAATTGGATCTAATGCTAAGGGCTCATTCGCAGCCGCAGCCTGAGCGGTGCCAATCACGAATGCAATGACGGCGATTCCCAATATTCTTAGAATATTTTCATGCATCCTGCAGTGTGCCCCATTTAAATTGACCCAAAGTGGTGTGTTCATGTACTCTCTCACGACGGATGCTCGAGTCATACCACAGTTTAAATTAGAGGGGATAATTATGACGAAGATACGGATCATTACGATCTCGCTTCTTTTGGCCTTTGCGGCGGTCTCATTTGTTTCGTCGTCCGACGTGTTGGCTAAAGACCACTCCAACAGGTGTCCGATGGATAACCCTGGCTGCTAAACGCAAGCCATTGGTGTTACTTCATCCGTGATGGGGTCTTTTAATCCCCTTGGATGGCACGAAAGTTCTATAAAGAAATGGTCCGACGAATTCCTTCGAGGGGTCGGTAGGCCTATGTTTGTGCAATTTGGAAGATTGACGGTTGCATTCGCAATATTTTCCAATGTTGTGCTGATGGCGGGTTTCGCGCGTGCCCAGGTGTTTGATTGCCAGTTTCTTCAAGAGAATGCACCTGATGGAAAAGCCAACGAAGCCTCCTGCACGATGTATCCGGACATTGTTTTCAAATCGACAACGGATACACCTGATCGCCGCAACCACTGCAAGGTCGATAGGGTGCGCGGCCTTGAAAATTTGGAAGGTGCCGTTGTTGACCTTGGCAGCGGTACAGTTTCTTGGACCAACGTTTACCGGCTTTCAGATCATGAAAAAAAGCGCGTAAAAGCCTTTTATATGGCAAAACCGAATTTTCCCGAGGAAATTGCCGACCGGGACGCTAATTTGGAACTGCGAAACAAATATAGGTTTAAGATCACCGCAGCCGCTAAGTCGGGCGCAGCCGCTAAGTCACCTCAAGAGAAACCTAAACATACAATCATTTTTGAAAACAAGTTTTGGAGATTTGTACTCTTCATTCCCGAGGACAGCGGAGAATCTATTTTGACGGAATTTAAGGGAAACGCAGAACACTCTTGGCTCAACGCACGATTCGGAAGATGTAAAAGACGTTCTTAGAGTATTCTAGCGGAGGTTCTCCAACACGTCTTTTGATTCTCCAAATATGCCGACCATGCACATTGGGCGTTGATCAGCCGGCAATAGCCGACAAAGGCGGTAGCTCTTTTCAAGGTCGTGACCTGTATAAAACATCAGGCCTCCACCTATATGATCCGCGCACCAACGGAGATAGCGTTCATTGCCCATTTGGGCGACCTCATTACAGATCAACGGCAACTCAGCGCGAAGTTCAGCCTCTGGGATCAAAAGATGCGATTGCATGTTCTCCATGAAGGTACCGCCCAGGCAGATTGAAATCTCTCGGCCCTTGAAACGGTGGCAGCTCTCTATCGCTTCAGCGATCGGCATAAGGCCGCCTGTCAGAAGTCCATGTCCCACGCCGTGGATGCATTGTCTGCGCAACCGATTGTCATATGACACTGTGTCGCAAACACTGATTAAATCAGCGGTAATATTGTCTGTATCGCTCTTTTCCGAAATATAGGTTTGAACGGCCCCGTGAACGCAGCCTTGGTTGCAATCCATCGAACACTCCGCCAGCGCTTTTCCGAGATCAGCAGAATGTTTGTTCAAAACTTCCTCGCCGATGAAATGTGCGATCAAGTGACAGTCATCAATTCTGTCTGTTCGTTGAAACTTTTTTGCTTTTAGCAAAGCAATCTCGGCCGTTTGGGTGCGGGTTAGCGCGCGGAAGTGAGGTTCTAGACAGACCATTTTTTTATAGGAATGAGGAAGAGCCAAGCATTCTTTCATAGAACGCGCCGCATCTTTGCCAGATGTTTTGTCAGATGTTTCCGGCGAATGTGTAAGGGCGGGTCCTGACCAAGTCAGACCCAATACTAAAACCACAAAAACTCCGACTAAATTTCTTATGTCCTGCATAGGGCAGATTTCCGGAAAAATTTAATCCAACGTAAAATTCAACGTAAAATTCAACGTATTGTAACAGCTCTACGACCCCAAGTTGCCAAAATAACGGAATGTTTTGTACGCGACTAAGGGTGTGCTCGATTGGTGAATTAGGTAAAATTGTTTGTTCCTGTTTCGGAGATTGCTACTATCGGTACCTAAGTAGGCTTTGCCGAGGAGGCCCGGTTGCCCGACCAGTTGCAACAAATCAATTGCAGGTACTCGCCTGAAGAGCACCGGCTCGTTCTGGAACTCAGCACCAGCGGCCAGACCGCCTATCGATTGTGGCTGACCCGCCGGTTCGTTCAGTTGTTCTGGCAAACCATTCAAAAGTCCATTCAGGGCAAGCCAGAAGTTGCTCAGCACGTCGAACCCAAAACACAAAAAGCGGTTATGGAATTTCAGGAGAAAGAAGCCCTCGAAACGGCGGACTTCAAAACCGAATATAAAGACCTGGACCTAATATATCCCTTGGGCGAAACGCCGATGCTGCCAAATACGATCACCTATGTGCCGAAGGGTGATGTTACGTCTTATACATTTAAGGCCCAAGACGGCAAAGCCGTGACCTTCAACTTGAATCAGCAATTGCTTTATTCTTTGTCTCACATCCTGATGACGGCAACGGAGAAAGCGAATTGGAGCTTGGAGCTAAAACTAACCGACGCGAATTTGAAACCGCCGGAGGTTTCTACTCAAGTCCACTGAGTTATTCCTTAACCTCGAACGTTAACGAGGCCCAAAAGCTTTCCCAGTTGTGCTTAGGGTCGAGCGACGGAACCATATGAACCGCGGTGGCCACCCACATGCCGGCATGGGGAACGTGAGTATTCATGCGGCCGTCAGGACCGGTCCTTAGCTTGATACGATTTTTCCAGCGGCCCGGGGAAAAGAACTGAACCTGCGTCCCATGAAGGGGTTTCCTTGATAGAAAAGCCGCAGAGTGAGCGGGGTGTTCGCTTTCCAGGTGGGAAGGTTTTTGCCAGGTACAAGTTCCAGCTTCAGCCCTAACTGTTTGAGATACCCCGTGCCTGGCGGATTATTTCCGACAGCTAAGATCACCTTGGAATACCGGGAGTAGATTTCTGGGACGATACCAGCGGGTAGCGGGGTGTCTCCAATGACGGCTTCTAAACCTTTGTCTTGAACGTAGAGCCTAAACTTTTTCGTTGTTAAGTCAGCGGTTCTTGGTTGAGAAACAAAGCCAACAATATGATAGCCCGGAACGGCAGGGTTTAAGGTCGCGGCAGGATCGTCTCCAGTCTGAGAGTCTATCGTAGCGGCCCCCCCCGGCGAGGTCAGATCAAAGCGTGCGGATAATCCTTCGTAGAAGGGGATTGTCTCACTTTGATCCACGTTCAACTGAACGATCGAAATCTTAACGGGGTCAGCAGGTTTGAGATGAAGAACCGATGGTTCGAGATAAAAATCATGAGCCCAAAGCAATCCTGGCATGGCAATCCCTGCGACAAGTATCGTGACCGCAATAGCCATTCGTTTTATACACATGGACCGATCTCCTTTGGGTCAAATGACAGGATGTCCTAGTGTGATGCAAGTGGTCAATCGCCAAGTAATCCGCAAATTGGTTGCAGTCTTTGGATTAATGATTCTTTCAGTGGCTTTTACCACCAATGCCACCGCTCACAAGATGCGTCCCGCCGTTGCCCTCGTCATGCTACACCTCGACGGAACCTTTAGCCTTGAAATGCGGGTTAATGCAGAAGCTATTTTAGCGGGAATTGATCCGGGCGATAAAGACACCGCCGACTCCCCCAACGCGGCGCTGTACAATCAACTGCGTGCCTTGCCGCCGAAGGTTCTGGAAAGCCGCATCATGGCCTTCGCGCCGACTTTGATCCAAGGTTTTAAACTGAACTTTGATGGGAAATTAGTCGAGCCTACATTAATTTCAGTTCGGGTGCCGGAAGTTAAGGACCCGGGTCGGGCGCGGGTGAGTACGCTGAAGTTTGAAGGCACAATTCCGGTCGGGGCGCGGATATTTCGATGGTCGTTTGCTGCCAAGTTCGGCGATAGCATTTTGGTTGTGAAGCATGCAGGTGAACACAAAGGGTTGTCCAATTGGCTGAAGGAGGGCAAGGAAAGTAATCCATTCCCCATTTCGGAAAAATTTATTCCCAAGTCGACGGCCGAAGTCGCTGCAGAGTATATGGAACTCGGGTTCACCCATATCATTCCTAAGGGACTGGACCACATTTTGTTCGTACTGGGAATTTATCTGCTGAGTTTGCGAATTAAAGCAATCATCTGGCAGGTGACAGCATTTACAGTCGCCCACACCATAACCCTAGGCTTAACCATCTATGGCTTACTTTCGCTACCATCGTCTGTTGTCGAACCCTTAATCTCTGCGTCTATCGTTTATGTTGCAGTGGAAAATATTCTAACATCAGAAATTAAACCCTGGCGGATCGCTCTGGTGTTTGGTTTTGGTCTGCTTCATGGCATGGGGGTCGCCGGTGTTTTGAGCGAGATCGGGTTGCCAAGGTCTGAGTTTCTGACTGCACTCATAACCTTCAATATTGGTGTCGAGTTGGGCCAACTGAGTATCATCGCCGCGGCCTTCGTCGCCACGGGTCTTTGGTTCCGTCACAAAGTTTGGTACCGAAAAGCCGTTGTCATACCAAGCTCCGTCATAATTGCCTTAGTGGGGGCCTATTGGACTGTAGAACGGACCCTGCTTTAGGGCTTAAGTCTATAATGGGTTCCAAAATTGGCCGCTATTTCAACTAATTCACTAATTTTGTTGTTTATTTCACGACGGCGGCGGCCCGGTATTATTGAAATTTAATCATATCGAGTAAGAATTTATGCCCTTTGTAAGGGGCGCTATGTCTAATTGGCGAAGTGACATAGGAGCATTAAACCACGTATAACTGAGCCATTCTCACTCACAAAATTTTATTTTTAATTCTCAATGATACTGCGGAAATATGACTAAGATGAATTTAATAGAAGAGCAAAAAACGATTCTGGTTATTGATGATGACCCTATTGTTTTGGAAAGCTTGAAGTTTCGTCTTGAAGCCTGGAACCATAAAACCCTTGCGGCCATATCTTTGGAACAGGCACAAAGTCTGCTGAGCCAAAACGGTGACCACATGGACTTTATCATCTCTGACCTGCGGTTAGGGGCACACATGGACGGTGTTCAGGCGATTGCAAATTTGCGCGCTGAAATGAAGGCCGAAATTCCTGGTGTCATTCTAACCGGAGATACCTCTCCTGAGCGTCTTAAGTATATTGAGAGTGCCGGTCTATCTGTTTTACATAAGCCCGTGAAAGCCGACAGCTTAGCCGCAGTTCTAAAAGATACCTTCTCCAAGCTACACTAAATTATATCACACCGTCAGACCTGAGGGCGGAAACCTCTTCTTCTGTTAGGCCAATTTGGTTCTTCAATACATCGTCTGTGTCAGCCCCAAGTACCGGTGGTGCCGATTGGATCGCTTCTTTCGTATCTGAGAATTGATAGGGAATGCCCAACATCCTGATCAACCCGGCTGTCGGGTGATCAATCTCAGCGACCATGCCGTTGGCTTTCGCTTGTTCGCTTTCAAGCGCCTCTTCGACCGTGTTCACCATGGAACACGGAATGCCAAGGCCAACAAATTGGGTTATCCAATCATCCGCCGATTTTGCTGCCAGCGCTTCCTGGATCAATCCATCGATTGTATCTCGATTCCGGACCCGGTTGGCGTTGATCTTAAACCGTTCATCATCAGCCCATTCAGGGTGATCGACCGCCTTCGCCAATTGGGCGAACTGGCCGTCATTGCCAACCGCCAGCGCGATCTCTCCCTCACCACAGGGAAATTCACGATACGGTACAATATTGGGGTGGCCGTTGCCGAACCGTCCTGGAACTTTGGTGCTGATCAGATAGTTAGATGCAACGTTCACCAGAACCGAAAGGCTGGTATCGAAAAGTGTCACGGAAACAACTTGGCCGCGGCCCGTACGCGTGCGCGCATTGAGTGCCGCGGTGATACACATCGCGGCATACATGCCGGTGCACACATCGACAATTGCGACGCCAAGCTTCATTGATCCGCCATCGACCTCGCCGGTGATGCTCATCAACCCACTTTCCGCCTGCAATAGAAAGTCATATCCCGGCATCCCGCCTTTTGGGCCGCGGTCACCGTACCCGGTAATTTGGCAGAGAACGACTTGCGGTGCGTTTTGTTCCAGCCACTCTGCCGTAATTCCCCACCGATCAAGTGTCCCGGCCTTGAAATTTTCGATGAGAACGTCAGCCTGGGTTATCATTTTTTTCAATATGTCCAGGCCGCGTGGGTCTTTTAAATCGAGTGTTACACTCCGCTTGTTGCGGTTTACGCCAAGGAAATAGGCCGCTTCTGTCCCGGCGAAGGGCGGACCCCATCCGCGTGTATCATCACCGGAACCCGGTCGTTCAATCTTTATAATTTCCGCACCCATATCGCCGAGATTCATGGTGCAGAAAGGACCCGCCAGCACCCGCGTTAAATCAATTACGCGGGTGCCACTTAAAGCGCCTTCAGACTTATCTTCGGTCATGACGTTCAAGCCTTCGACGGTGCTGTATTTTCGTTGTTGGCGATGCCTTGGAGGTAGCTATCCAATTCTGCTTTATTCCGATCTCGGAATTGTTTGAAGTTCGGTTTCCTGCGTTCCAGAAACGCGTTCATACCTTCGGTCGCTTCCTCAGACCCCCAGACGTGGGCGAGAAGTTCCATGCCATGCTGCCAGGAAGCGTAAAGCTCATCCGATTCGAAATTCAGCGATTTCTTGGTCATGCGCAGGGTTTGCGGGCTTAAGCCTTTAATGACCTCACACCATTCTTCGGTTTTTTGCAAAAGCTCAGCCTTCGGCACGCACCTATTGATCAGGCCGACTTCAACTGCTTCCTTGGCGCCAAAGGTGCGGCACGTGAAGATCATTTCCCGGGCCAGCCGTTCGCCGACCAGGCGGGACAGATACTGAGTTGCGCCGACGGTCGGGCACGCTCCAACTTTCGCACCGGTTTGGCCGAACATGCCGTCTTCGGCAGAAATAACCATGTCGCACCATAGCGCCAATTCATGCCCGCCGCCCATGCACCAGCCGTGCACCATGGCGATGACCGGGATCGGCAGGCCGCGGATCGTCATGGCCAAGCCTTGCATGCGGTCGTTCCATTGCGCGGCATTGGTCCAATTGAGGCGCATCATGGCGTGAAAGTCGCCACCAGCGGAAAACGCTTTGTCGCCAGAGCCGGTCACCACGGCGACGGCGATGGAAGGATCGTTCTTCGTCAGGCTGAAGGCTGCGATCAGTTCATCAAGGGTTTGCTCCCGAAAGGCGTTGCGCACTTCCGGGCGGTTGATGGTAATCCAGGCCACGCCATCTTTTACTTCATAAAGGACTTCTTTAAATTCCTGTTCGCTCCCCATGGGATATATCTCCTGTTTTTAGGTTTCGTCGTTGATTTGTATCGTACTTGCTTGAGATGAGCCGAAAATGACCCGCATCAAGTTAGGCTTCCTCTAATTCAATCAGAGTGCCTGAAAAATCTTTCGGGTGAAGAAAAAGTATCGGCTTTCCGTGCGCACCAATGACCGGCTCACCACTTCCGATTGCTCGTGCACCATCGCCAATTAGCCGGTCACGGGTGGCAATGATATCATCCACTTCAAAACAGACATGGTGAATGCCGCCTGATGGATTGCGTTCTAAAAAACTGGCGATTGGCGACGTTGCGCCGAGCGGATGCAAAAGCTCTATCTTAGAATTTGCTAAATCCACGAAGACCATCCGAACCCCTTGTTCTGGAATGTCCATGGGTTCGGAAACCGTAGCGCCAAATCCATCCCGGTAGCGGGCACAGGCCGCATCCAAATCAGGGACTGCAATCGCCACGTGGTTTAAGTTACCGATCATATCCGCTCTCTTCCATACTCTTGATGGGCAGCAGTCTAGCCAATTAAATTTGATCGATCCACCACAGGGAAGGCAGTTTTTTTATTTTTCTGAAAGCGGCAGGGCTGTTTTGTAGGCGACTTGCTTCAAGGCGAAGCTGGACGTGATATTGGCGACGCTGGGGATGCGGGTTAAATGTTCAACGATGAATTTTTGGAAGCTCTCCACATCCGGGACCACCACCCGCAGCATATAATCCGCAGACCCGGTCATTAGGTAACATTCCATGACTTCTGGCAGGGCGGCGACTTCTTTCTCAAACACCTCCAGTGCGTGTTCAACTTGGCGTTCCAAGGTGATGTGAATAAAGACGCTGACCGGCAAACCGACCGCTGCTGGGTCAAGCAACGAAACATGTCGCTTAATCACGCCCGCGTCTTCCAGTTCGCGCACCCGTCTGGAACAAGGAGATGGCGATAACCCGACCTCCTTTGCCAACTCGACATTGGGTGTGCGGGCGTCTTCTTGCAGCCGGGTCAGAATTTTACGATCTATGTCATCGAGTCTCATTTTCGGCACAATCCACTAATTTTATACAAAAATATGAGTAATTATTGCGTAACTATGCCTAATTTAGAGCATATTAGCAACCATTGTTCTGACTGTCGGTGGTACAATTGCATTTCGCAATAGGAACAGCCAAAATGAATCTCATGACCCGCCCTCAGCCCCCCTCCAGTACCCTACAGTCCGCCGCAAAAATTGATCAAATGAAGCAGCTTGGGCGTAAGGTTTTATGGCTTGCGTGCTGGATGATTCACAACGCGAATCACATTCGACCGTCGAGAGACGGGATTAAGGTGGGTGGTCATCAGGCGTCGTGTGCATCAGCGGCAACGTTACTGACCGCCCTTTATATGGATGTGCTTAGGCCGGAAGACCGGATTGCCGTTAAGCCGCACGCATCCCCCGTGTTCCATGCCATTCAATATCTGCTGGGTAATCAGACCCTTGAAAAGCTGCAGGCGTATCGGGGGCTTGGGGGTGCACAAGCTTATCCGTCGCGTATGAAGGATACGGATGACGTGGACTTCTCCACGGGTTCGGTTGGGCTCGGCGTCGGCATGACGTTGTTTGCGTCGCTGGTTCAAGATTACGTCCGCCTGCATGAAATGGTGCCGGGGGGGGCGCCTGAAGGACGCATCGTGACCTTGATGGGCGATGCCGAACTGGATGAAGGCAATGTCTTCGAAGCGCTTTTAGAAGGCTGGAAGCATGATGTTCGGAACCTCTGGTGGGTGATCGATTACAACCGCCAAAGCCTGGACGGCGTCGTTAATGATCACTTGTTCCAAAAAATTAAATCGTTCTTTAGCACCGTCGACTGGGAAGTCGTCACGATCAAATACGGTAAGCGTCTTCAAGCAGCATTTGAAGGACCCGCAGGCGGCGCGTTGAACCAATGGATAGACGAATGCCCCAACCAACTTTATGCGGCCTTGACCTATAAAGGGGGGGCATCGTGGCGGGAACACCTGAAGACCGATCTAAAAGGGACCAGCGGATTAAAAGAATTTTTGGATATCCACGATGATGATGCCCTGCATCGCCTGATGACCAACCTGGGCGGCCACGATATGGAGGCCGTGTTGGAGGCCTTCCACGGTATTAAAGACGATGCGCCGCGCTGTTTTGTTGCCTATACGGTGAAGGGCTTTCGTCTGCCGTTGGCGGGACACAAAGACAATCACTCTGGCCTGATGACGTTGGATCAGATGGCGGAGTTCAAGCTGTCCATGGGGATTGCCGAAGGCAGGGAGTGGGACCCAGCCGCAGGCTTGGACATGGCGGCAGAGGACCTGCAGGAATTCTTGGATCATGTGCCGTTCAACAAACGCGAACCGGCGCCCGAGCGCGTGCCGACGATTACTACACCCGAAATCGTGCCGCCGAATGGGGGGCGACTGTCGACCCAAGAAGCCTTCGGGCGGATCATGAATGACTTTGGCAAATCCGATAGTGAATTGGCGTCGCGCATTGTCACCACGTCTCCGGATGTTACGGTCTCCACCAATCTAGGGGGCTGGGTCAACCAGCGCCGACTGTTCCATTCCAAAAGAAAACAGGATGTCTTCCGCGAAGAAAATGTGCCATCGGCGCAGAAATGGTCGATGTCGCCTACAGGTCAACATATGGAACTGGGCATTGCTGAAAATAATTTATTCTTAATGTTGGCAGCATTGGGGTTATCTGAGCCGCTGTTCGGTGCGCGGCTTCTGCCCGTGGGCACGGTCTATGATATCTTTATCGGGCGTGGTTTGGATGCCTTGAACTACGCGTGCTACCAGGATGCCCGCTTCATGTTAGTAGGCACACCGTCGGGTATTACCTTGGCGCCAGAAGGCGGTGCGCACCAGTCAACAGCAACGCCTCTGATTGCCATGGGGCAGAGTGGTTTAACTGGGTTCGAGCCCGCTTATTCGGACGAACTGGCAATTATCATGGATTGGGGCTTTCAGCACATGCAGGCCGACGATGGCGGGGCGGTTTATCTGCGCCTGACGACCCGTCCTTTGGATCAGGATCATCGAGAGATAACGCCTGATCTCAAACGACAGATTGTTGAGGGCGGCTATTGGTTGCGCCCGCCCGCACCTGATGCAGAGCTGGCAATTATCACGTCGGGTGTGTTGATGCCTGAAGCCCTGGCCGCGTATGAGCAAATCGTAGAAGACATTCCAGGTGTTGGATTGCTGAATGTGACGTCAGCGGACAGGCTACATTCTGGCTGGGCATCCGAGGGGAACGGCCACGCCGAACACTTGCTTTCTGAACTGTCGCCTAACGCCGCCTTGGTGACGGTGTTGGATGGTCATTCAGGTGGTTTGGGATGGATGGGGTCTGTCTCCGGCCATAGAACCTTCCCCTTAGGTGTGGATCAGTTCGGACAGACAGGTGATATCCCTGATCTCTATCGAACTTATAAAATTGATTCTGAAGCGATCATTGATGCATGTGCACGGGCGTGCTTGGCGAAGCGCTAAGCCTCTTTCCCTAGCTCTGCCAACAACGGCCCCAGGTGATTTTCATAGCGCCGCCAACGTTCGATGGATGTTTTGTAGATGGGTTGGCGGACTTGCCAACTGCTGGCCGTTAGGACCTGGCGGTCGGCCTTGTGGAACTCTGCACACGCGTCGTCCCAATCGATGCTGCAGAAATCTAGAAGCTCACGGCTGTATTTATCTTGATCGCCAATTAGTTCTTCGTAGCGGATACTATAAATCGGCGAGGGCAGAACCTTCGACCAATGATCCATAATCCGTTCATAGGAACGGTAGAACCGGCCGAGATGCACCAGATCGTTGGCATAAAAATGTTTAAAGCCAAAGTTTTGGAAATAGTTTGAAAGGCACGTATCCATGGGGTCACGTTGGCAATGAATAAATTTAGCCTTGGGAAACAGCAAGCTGATCAGCCCTAAGTTAATGCAGTTTAACGGGGTCTTGTCGGTAATGTGGGGGGCCTCCGGCGCAACCTTTCTGGCCCGATGAAGGTACTGCCCCGCCGCGTTGGCAAATTCAGTATTTGGCACCAGCGCCATTCCGTCGCTGATGCGTTCGGAGCCATTCAAATGGAAGAGCGTATTGGCAATAGTGTCGATGTAGCTTACTTCGCCGGCGCCGAATACGTCAGGGTGGGCTGCAAGGATTTGTTCGACCAGGGATGTCCCTGACCGGGGCATGCCGACGACAAAGATGGGAACGTCACTGTCGTCACCGACGTTCTCTCGGGATTCAAAGAATGCAGGATTGAACAGGTCGATCAGCTCATCGATCAGTTCATCATTTTTGTCCGGATCAAACTCAGCCCGCTTGTGAGAATTTCCTTTTTGATAATGCTCGAAGGCGCGGTCGTAATCGCCAATATCATCATTAATTTTCCCCGCCGCGAAGTGCAGGAAGCAACGGTCGCGGTCTTGGAAGATGTCCTGTTTTGTCAACTCTTCCAATTTATCTGTAATTGGATCGTCGCCGGTAAATTTCACCATGTTGGCGAGGCTCTGATACCCTTCGGCAAAATTAGGATCCAGTTCTAAGGCCGTGCGACAGCTTGCTTCGGCCTGTTCCATTTTACCCTGGTTCTGTAGGACAAGACCCAACTTGGCGTGGGCCGGTGCGTAATCTTCTTTCAGTGTGATTGATGTTCGGTATGCGTCTTCTGCTGCATCCAATTCTCCTCGGGTGAGGTGGATGCCGCCTAAGATGACGTGGGCATCCAGATAATTTGGATATAATTCCAGGCATCTGCGACAGCTATCTTCGGCATCTTTAAGCTTGCCCTGCGCGATCAGACCATCCGCCATGTTCTTATGAGCAACGATCAGATGGGGTGCCAGTTCCAACGCCTTCGCACAATTAGCCAAGCCCTCTTCCGTCTTGTTCTGCGCGATCTGAACGGCCCCTAGATTATTATAAGCAGGTGCATATTCAGGATCGATGCTGAGCGCCTTACGGCAGCATTCCTCAGCTTCATCCAGCCTTAAGCGCCCGATCAATACATCGCCTAAGTTACTGAGGGCCTCAACAAAATTGGGGTCAAGCTTCACCGCTTCACGGTAACTGGCTTCCGCCTCCGGCCTGCGGCCCAGTTCATACAGGATCATGCCGTGATTGTTGAAGACGCTGGGGAAGGTCGGGTTGGCCTCAGCTGATTTGGCGACGAGACTTTCCGCGACTTCCAGTTCACCACTTTGATAGGCGATCATGCCCAACAGGTTCAGCGCGTCCGAATGCTCAGGATCCTGAGCCAGGATTTGATTGTAAAGACCGCCTGCCTCCTGCAGCCGGTTTTCGCGGTGGTGGACCATGGCTTCGTCTAGGAGGCTTTGCAGGTGGGGGTCTTGCTGCTTGATCAGGCGGGATTTGACCTTCGACTTACTTTCCCGGCGAACCTTTTCGGCCGCTGCGCGTCTTTCTTTCCGATTCACGACGCCATCCCTATTTGAAAGGTTGAATTATGCATCAATTGGGAATGACGGAATCACGGGGAAAAATCAAGCCATTGCGTCGCTGAAAGCATTTATAGTTTTAACTCTACGCCTTCTTTTTTCATGCGCTTCCAAACTCTCTCGAACAAAGGCCGCCCCAGGTCTTCGCCTAATTTTTTACCCAACTGCAGACTCTCTTTCGCCAATTTCGGGCTCACGCGAAGGATCTTTTTACCGGTTGGCGTCTTGTAAAAGGCGACGATGTCGAGAATTTCCTGCTCGGTAAAAGCCTTTTCATAAAGAGATGAAATTTTGGCAATTGTGTCGGGCTTACTCTCGTTATAACCGGCAACGAGTTCGCCGGTAATGATGCTTTTTTGACTTTGTGTAAGGTCCTTATTTTTGGTCTCGATCAAGTCAAGAATAAGCGACAGGTGCTGCTTCATAACGTGTTGAGTTAAACTTATTGCTCCGGTCATTTTTACCAGGCCAACGATGGCGTTCTGCTTTTCCGCATTTTGCGCTAGGGCGGAGACTGTTGTTGCTAAGAGCCCAATAAGAGTCAGGGCAATGCACACGCTGATCAATGCTATCGGCTTGCTTCTCATAAAAATTTTTCCCATAAAATTGAGGCGTTAAAGTGGCATATTTAGACTTTGGGCGAAAGAATATTTCATAAGCCTGCCTTGCCTAGGTCGGTAATTTTTTGCCAAACTAGGACTGCCACAAAATTGAAAGCGGTCCCAATGAAAATCGAAGAAATTCTCATCCATCAAGTCAGCTTCCCTCTGATCCGTCCCTATAAACTTAGCTACCGACAGTTCGATGCGTTCGAGCCGTTCGTGATCAGGGTGCGAGACAGTGATGGACGCGAGGGGTGGGGCGAAATTCAGATATCCCGGGGGTCTAGTGAGGAAACGCCGGAAGGGGGACTGGCCTACGCGCGGGAGCATGCACCAAAGATCGTCGGTTCAACGCCTGAAGAGGCCAAGGCTTTGCTGCGGTCGACCATGGCTGCCAGCAAGATTTCTGCGACCGGGTTGATCACCGCCATCGAAATGATGGAAGGCCATCCTATGTTGGAGGTCGCTGAAGAAACCCGCATTCCAATTTTGACACCATTTGAGTCCCTAGATGCTGCTGCCATTGAGGCTGAAGTAGAAGCCCGGCTGGCCGAAGGGTTTCGGACCTTTAAATTGAAGGTCGGCAAAGATGTAGATGCGGATCTGGAACGGGTTGGGGTTATCCAAAAAGCAATTAACGGTCGGGCCGATATTCGCATGGATGCCAACCGCGGCTTTAATGCAGAGCAAGGCTGCCGCTTTGCTTCCGCTTTGAACCCGGAAGGCATCGTATTATTTGAACAACCCTGTCCGACCGAAGACTGGGATGGCAATGCCGAAGTCGCGAAAGTTTCCACCGTGCCGATCATGTTGGATGAACCCATTTGCTCCCTCGCCGATATCGAACGGGCCGGTGGGATCGACGGTGTAATGCTCTGTAAGGTAAAGCTAAAACGTTTTGGCGGTATCGATTTGCTATCGGATGCGATTGATCTTATTCGGGAACTGGGCATGGAAGCGGTCCTGGGCGACGGCACGTCGATTGAGATTATGAGTTGGATGGAAGCCTGTATTGCACAGACCAAGCTGAATAACGCGGGAGAATTTAACGGTTTTCTGAAACCTAAGGACCGATTGCTTAAGGAACCTCTGCCGTTTGAGAATGGTGATATCGTCTTGCCCAAGGGCTATAAGGCGGAAATTGATCCTGATAAATTAAGCGCTCACTTGAAGGAAGCGCCAGAACGGTTTGCCTAAATATTAGGGTCCTTCGGTGCGCTGACTTCGACTCTACGTACATTTTCACGGTGGTGGATGTAGAGACCACTCATGAAAATAACGCCGGCACCGATAAACGTCCACATATCGGGTAGGTCACCGAATACGGTCACGCCGAATAATGTGGTCCATAGAAAATGGGTATAGAAGAAGGGGGCGACGACCGGGGCCTCGGCGTTTTCATAGGCCCGAATTAAAAAATAATGACCCAAACCCCCGAGTATGCCGATTAAGGCCATCAGCACCCATCCTTCAAGGTCGGGCGTCGTCCAATAGAACGGAGCTGCGAGGCTAGAAAGGACTGTTCCAACCACGGCAGTGTAAGCGAGCGTCGTCATGGAACTGTCGGCACCACTGAGCTTACGGGTTAAAATCTGATAGAAGGCGTGAACGAATGCGGTGCCGAATGGAAACAGAATAGCGATATGCATCATGCCCATGCCCGGGCGGATGATAATCAACGCCCCGATTGCGCCAATAAGCACACCGATCCAGCGCCGGAGCCCCACCTTTTCGCCCAATATTGGGGCGGCCAAGGCTGTGACTATGACCGGTATAATAAATGACGATGAACTGGCCTCGGCGATCTGAACATAAATCAGTCCTACAAAATACAGGACCGTTCCCGTGGCCAGTAGAGCAGATCTGGACAACTGTATTTTAATATTATCAGTGATGAACCCTTGAAAAAATTTACTACGCAGAAATGCCACGACCAATACGATGTGAAAGATATACCGCGCCCAGACCAACTGCATGACCGAGTAGTCATTGGTCAAATGCTTGACGATGACATTGACCGTCGCCAACACAAATGTCGCCAAAATCATCCATAGAACGCCTTGGGTATTCTTGGGCAGACGTAGAAAGGCAGTACCGGGTGAAGTCAAGTCGAGTGCCTTTTTAGAATAATATAAATTTTCGATATAATAACGGTGTGCTGTAGCCCATACCATGGCAATCGTTTGAATGCGAGGCAGCATTGCAAGTCTCGCATACCGTTTTCAAGTCGATTCATTGTGATATAGTAGGTTTCAACAAAGAACCTATTCTTCAAGGAAGCTAATTATGCAGACGGCTATTCCCTGTGTTTTAATGCGCGGTGGCACCTCCAAAGGCCCATATTTCCATGCGAGCGATCTTCCGGCAGACCGGGACGGTATAGCCCGGGTCTTAATGGCTGCCATGGGCTCACCTGATGCGCGCCAGATCGACGGGATCGGAGGCGCGGACTTTGTCACCAGTAAGGTTGCCATCGTTTCGCCCAGCGACCGGGATGACGCGGACGTAAATTATTTGTTTGCTCAAGTTCAGATCGAAGACGACTTCGTTGATTTTAATCCTCCCTGCGGCAATATTTTGTCAGGCATTGGTCCGTTCGCCATCGAGACTGGTTTGGTAAAGGCTCAGGACGGTAAAACGCTGGTCAGGATTTATCATGAAAATATTAGCGCGTTGATCGAATCTGTGGTGGATACCCCAGGTGGTCAGGTGAATTATGTCGGCGATACTGCCATTGATGGGGTCCCTGGGACCAGCGCACCCATCGTTCTGAACTGGCTCAATATCGTCGGCTCAAAAACCGGAAAGATGCTGCCCACGGGCAACGTGGTGGATGTAATTGATGGGGTCTCTATAACCTGTGTCGATGTCGCCATGCCTATGGTGTTGATGAAGGCTGAAGACTTAGGTGTCTCAGGCAATGAGTCGAAGGAGGAATTGGAGGCCAATGACGCCTTGTTCGCGAAGATGGAGCCCATCCGGCTCAAGGCATCGGAAATGATGGGGCTCGGCGATGCACGTGGAAAAGTTATTCCTAAAATTGGCATCATGTCCGCACCGCGTAACGGTGGTACGATTACGTCCAGGTACTTCACACCGAAGACATGTCATTCTGCCCACGCCGGAACAGGCGCCCTATGCGTCTCAACGGCCTGTGTCGTGCCGGGGTCCGTGGCCAACCAAGTTGCTAACATTGGCGATGGTCCGGTTTATCCCGTTGTGATCGAGCACCCCACGGGCCAAATAGAGGTCCAATTGGAAACCGAAGGAACCGGCACGGACATCAAACCTGTAAAGGGCGGATTGATCCGCACAGCCCGGTGGTTATTTGAGGGGAAAGTCTTTATCCCGGCATCCGTCTGGGAGGGGCATCAAAAGGCGACAGACCCGAAGGCGGCTTAATCTTTCGGGTTTTTAAGCACGACTTCAGATCCGTCTTCCCATAGGCGAGCGACTTCCAACTGATCCAAGTCACCGCCGTATTTTTCGCTGGCTTCCGTCCAAAGGGCGGCGGCCTGTTTGGCAATTGGGGCAAACGCGCCGATGCCTTCGGCCATTTCGTCAGCCAAGCGCATGTCTTTAGATAATAACGCGAGGAACATCCCGGTCGCATGGTCGGGCTTTTCAACATAAGGGGTCGCCTTTTTAAGGAGCGCATCATTGCGTCCGGACGTTGCCGCTGTCATCGAGGGCAACAAGACATCAAATTCAAGCCCAAATCGACGCCCCATTGCGAGTGCTTCATAGACCGTAATTAAGTGCGTGCCGACGATATAATTATTGAGAACCTTCATCGCGTGGCCTGCGCCCAAGGGGCCGCAATAAAACGTATCCTTGCCGACCGTATCAAAGATCGGTTTGCAGTGTTCAAGCACGTCCTGCTCGCCGCCCATGTTCATGGATAACGACGCGTCTTTTGCAAAAACTACGCCACCTGAAACAGGGACATCGACCATGCGAATGCCCTTGGCTTCGAGTTCTTTGCCCGTTGCTTTGGTATCATTGGGATCAGAGGTGCTCATGTCGATGACTGTATTGCCGGCTTCTAATCCGTCGGCAACACATCCCCCTGATCCATCGCCTAGTAGCACGTTTCGGACGATCTTGCTGGTTGGCAACATGGTGATCACGACATCACAGTCACGCCCTAACTCCGCCAGGGACCGTGCCGCCGTGGCTTCGTGCACAGCCATAAACCGTTCCAACATTTCCTGCGAAACATCGTATACGACAAGATCAAACCCTGTTGCTGCCAAATGCCCAGCCATGGGATGTCCCATGTTGCCGAGTCCGATAAATCCGACACGCTTAATTTCTGACATATGAATTTCCTGAATTATTTAAGCGTTATTTAGAAATGGGTGCCATTTCTGCATCCAACCGCTTGGTCTCACGGCGCGAGCGTTTAATGCCGTAATAGAACGACCAGATCACACCGACAAACAGGATGATCCCAATCGGCCTGAATAGAAGCTCTTCATATTTGCCTTCGAATATCCAAATGGTCTTTCGAAGGCTCTCATCCGCCAAGGGCCCAAGTATCACCCCTAATATGAGCGGTGCGAACGGATAGCCGTGCCTGAGCAGGACAAAACCAATCAGCCCGGCACAAAACATGATGCTCACATCAAACATGGAGAATGTCGCAGCAAAGGTCCCGACCAAGGCAAACATTATCACCATCGGCATCACCACTGCCACCGGAAGTGTTAGCAGGTAAACGCTTGGCTTCACCACGGCAAATGCGGTCGTATACATGAAGAAGTTTGCGACCAGGAGGGTCGCATACAAGAAATACATGAACCCGGGATGATCATGGTTGATGTTGGGGCCAACGATGATCCCATGCAGCGCCAGGGCCGCGATGATCAAGGCCGACGAACTGTTGCCGGGAATGCCCAATGTCATCGTCGGCAACAGACCGCCGCCGACGTTGGCGTTATTCGCGACTTCGCCGCAGATGACGCCTTCAACGTCACCCTCCGAGAACTTCTTGCCCGATGCTTGCTCCCCTAATGTATAGGAAACAAAGGCCGCAATATTGGCACCGGCACCTGGAATGGCACCAATGATGGTGCCGACAGCGCTGGAACGCAGCGCCGTTTTCCAATACTTGCCAATATAACTAACGGGCGGAATGATGCGCCCAACTTTGCTGGGAACCGCCTTATGCTGTTTCTTACTAAGTACGTTCAAGGCTTCGGTCAAACCAAACAAGCCAATGAGCACCGGCAGGTATTTGATCCCCGCGCGCAGTTCATTGATGTCATAGGTGAAGCGATCTACACCGTGGATCAAATCCTTTCCGACCATGGCGATCATCAAGCCAAACCAGCCCATGGCCCAGCCCTTGATGGGTTTTTCGCGACCGGTCAATGTACCCGAAATAGCGACGCCCAGCATCACCAGCAGGAACATCTCCCACACAGTGAATTGCAGCGCGATGGCGATCATGATTGGAACAAATGCAACCAGCGCAATCAGCCCAGCCCAGTTGCCCAGCATGGAGAACATCAGCGCGGTGCCGATGGCCAAGCCACCTTCGCCCCGAAGCGCCAAAGGATAACCGGCCATCTGTGTTGGGACGGCGGACGGCGTGCCCGGGATATTAATGAGAATGGCCGAAATGGCGCCGCCGAATTCGGTGCCGACCCATACCGCAATCAAGAAAACAATTGCGATTTCAGGCGATAATTTATAGGTGAAGCCGACCATCAAGGCGACGGCCATGTTCGATGATAGTCCCGGCATTGCGCCCCAGACGATGCCAAGCGCAGAGCCCAGTGCAGATACGAGGAGTGCTTCCCAGGTAAATACGAATGTCCAATCAAATGCCATGGTTCAGCCCCCGCCCGCCTGCCTCTTCCAATGGAAGAGGACCTCTTGGACAAAATTTGTCTCGCCTGGCATTGGGATGCCGAAAAATCCGTGAAACGAAATTGTAATAAAAAATGGTAATAACACCGCCAACAATAGACGTCTTACAATGGAGCTTCCTGTCCAAAACACCGTTGTCATGGCGAAGATGAATATGGCGGCCGCAATTTCAAAGTGAAGGTTCGGGACCAAGACAAAATAAAAGATGCCGATCATAGCGGCGGCGGATAAAACCCGCCACAAGGGTGTCTCTGACTCTTCTTTCGGACCACTTCGCGTGATCATCTCTTTAAGCGAAATCCAGGCACCGTTCTGAATGGCCTCAATAGAAATGAGGATCGCCATGAAGCATAAGCTTCCCCCCAACAGCATGGGCAACATGCCGGGTGCCGTTTGCCAGCCCTCGGGTGCCGGAATGCTAAAACTCGCAATAAAGACATAAGCCGATATCAGAACAAGCGCGCCGCTTACCAGAAGCGAAGACCCTTTTTCTCTTTTGACTGGTGGAGATTCTTCAGATTCACTCATCGTAACTACCTAACAAAATTCTAATCCAATAACGCGGACCCGCTCCCCCTCCCAACGATCTGCTTGGATCGTCGGAGATAGAGAGCGGGCCTTTGTTATTAATTACACAGTCACAGAGCCAAAATTACATCCGAGGCTTGTAACCTTTAGGCGGCCACCAGCTTTCGAAATCTTTGATGGCTGGCAGGCCCAAGTCCTTTGGAGATTTCTTCGCTTTGCCGACGCCATGCAACAAGTTGGCAGCAACAGTTTCCCAAAGAGCAGCACGCTTGTCCGCATCCGCGCCCACAACAGGGTTCGGGAAGCGAGGTTTGCGCATGTCTTTTTCGTGGAACTCTTTGGACCCAACAGCATCCATCCAAGCTTTGGAAACCGTTTTCAATATCGCGACAGGCGTATCGCGACGCAAGGCCATGGCCATGCCACCACCAACGGGTGTCTTGCCTTCGAGTTCTGGAACATCTTCCGTGATTGCCCTGAGGCTCACACCTTGGATTTTCCGCGGTTTGCTGACAGCTATGGCCAAGTGCTTCAGTCTGCCAGCTTTAACCACGTCTAACTGCTCATGCAGGCCACTACATGCAACATCGACTTCGCCCTTGAGCGCTGCCGTCGTTGCAGGTTTACCACCTTTATAAGGTACAAACCGGAAGTCGGTGCCCGTAACGCTCATAAGCAGCGATGCCGCTAAGTGCCAAGTGCCACCTAACCCGTTGCCGGACATTCTGAGCTTGCCGGGGTTTTTCTTCGCCGCTTTGATTAGATCACCGACGGAATTGTACGGAGAATTAGGCGGAACCGAGAGGCTCATGATTGATGTATCAGCACCGTAGTACTGCCAGTGTTCCCAGGCCGTGTGGTCCATCAGACCGAGCGCACGAAGACCTCGGTTGAAGCCACCAGAGGCGAACCACCAGTGACCATCATTCGGCTTGTTGTATACAAACGTACCGCCGATAGAACCCGTGGCACCCGTCTTGTTAACAACGTTGATGGTCGCGCCGCCTAGGGTCTTTTCCATCATCGGTGCAACTGTGCGTGAAACGCCATCGACGCCACCGCCCTGTTTGGTCGCAACGACCAAGGTAATGGGCCGGGTTGGATATGAAGCCGCTTGGGCCTCACCAAAGGGCAACGCAGACGCGCCTAGCGCGGCGCCGCCACCCAATACAAATTGTCGTCTATTCCAGTCATTCCATTGACTCATGAAACAATCTCCCTGTTTTTGTTTAAAGATCTTAATTTTGATCTCATATATTTAGTTTGCTGACGAAAAAAGTTTGCGCCAATTTGCGCTTCCGCGTCAACGGCAAATGCCAAAAAATAAGACATCGTTTCACGCGGTGAACCAATTGACGGGGTTCAGCCTAAGAATCCGCGCCTCAGGAGATTCAATGCCACCAGCAATAGGCACCAGGAGACGAATTTTCGGAATCGTTCCTGGCTGATTCGATCCCGGACGGCGCGGCCTAGGAAGGTTCCTGCGATCACGGGCACGGTGGCAATGGCCGATAGGGTCGCAGTCTCAAGCGTCAGGACGTTAAATGATCCAAACGCCGCCACCAGGAACAACGACCCAACGAACCACGTTACTGCGATGGCCGAGACGAATTCATCTTTGGTCAGGCGCAGCATGGAGAGGTAGATCAGCATGATCGGTCCCCAGATGGTGGATATCCCGCCGGTAATACCGCCAAAGAACCCGGCGCCAATACCCCAGCCGATATGGACCTTTTCCGGCGGTGGAAACTTGAAATTGGTGAGATCCATCACAGAGAACACCAATACCATTGCGCCCAGAACAATAAACAAAATTGACGGATCAACTCCGACCAGGATCATCGCCCCGGTAAACACCCCAGCCCCCAGCGCCAGCATCATCAGCCAGAACCGTTTGACCATGATGAAGAACCGACCGCCTTGAACACTCAGCCAAAAATTACTGATGACGATCGGCACGGTGACAATTGCTGCTGCCAATTCCAACGGGATCACGATGGTCAACAACGTGACCCCGACCATCGGTAATCCAAACCCGACACCTCCCTTGATCACACCGGCAAGCAGTAAAGCGACAGCAACAATTCCGAATTCCAAGGTCGTAAGATCAGGCAGGGGAGGGCTCCTCAGGGGATGGTTAATAAGGTGCACACCATGACGTGCGGAGGGCGGGAGGAAAAGGAGTAATTGGTCCTTACCTTGCCCAAAATTTATCTGTCGATTAGCATCGTTCCAAACAGGGCGCGACCGGTGTGCCTTGATAGAATTTAAGGGGCCCAATCATGGCAAGCATCATGCGCCACGTCGCCATTAAGATTGCGATGGCTGATCTAGAAGAAAAGAAAGATTTTTACATGAACACTGTCGGCATGAAGTTTTGTCGTCAGTCCAAGACCCGGGATCATATTTCCTGTCACCTTACGGACGGTTATATGGATTTTACCCTGGTTGCCTACGATGAAGATGACGACAGCGTTGAAGCTAAGTACGCGTCAGCTGGCCCGTGCATCCACCACACCGGGTTCGAAACTGATGACCTCGATGCGGCCGTCGCCGAAGCCAAATCAAAAGGCTACCGCATCTTAGGTAAGCCCGAAACCGTCCCCGTCAAAATGACCGGCCCCGGTGATGCGGTGATCGAATTCGCACGCATGGGGTATTTCCAAAAGACCGTAGATCAGGGCTTGGAAAACGACGCCGAGTAGGATGATCTAATGCGCTACGACGTCGTGGTAGATAAAATAATCCAAGAACCCGGCGTCGAAGAATCGACCATGATGAAGTCCCCGTGCCTGCGTTACAAAGGCGACTTCATGGCGATGATGTTCGAAAAAGAAGACTCACTTATCGTCAAGGTCTCGCCCGCCCGTGTTGACGAAATCATCGCCGCCGGAGACGGCAACGAATTCAATTTCACCAAGAAAAAATTCAAAGAATGGGTGCTGATCCCATCTGAATTCGAAGACGGGTACGAGGGATATATTTACGAGGCCCTGGCCTATGCCCAGGGGAAGGGGAAGGGGAAGTAAGCGGCTCTTATGCTACTGTTATTCTACCCACCATCTCTCGCCCCCCCAATATACAATTATCAATTTGTAATATTGCGTTAATAAATATCACATAACATGGTTAAGCATGCGTCTGGAAGAATATAAGATTTGAAAAAGAGGGGTGAGCTAAATGGTTGACCACGAAGAGATCGATAAAAAATCTGCTGCACGATCGGCAAAACGAAAGGCAGACCGAGAGAAAAAAGCCTTCAAAGACCGCCAGCGCAGTCGGATCATAAAGTCAGTTTTCTGGTTAACGACCATTGTCGCCGTCTTGTTTGTGGCGATGTTTAACTGGAAAGAAGTTATGGGCATGCTCAAGCAAATCGGAACCTAACGCCGCCCCCACCACGCCTCCAAATTTGATTTACATCAAGGCCGTCTCCCGCCGACGATGCTCGTATGCCAATCCAACGAGTTGGTATTTGGAGGGACGGTAACCGTGGAACGGCGCAACAACACAGAAGTAATACAAGACATACTCCACTTAGCTGGCAAGCGCGTGCTGGATGTCGGATGCGGGCCGGGGGTACTGGTGCGCATGATGACCGAGGCGGGGGCCAAGGTCTCTGGCCTGGAATGCGGCGCTTTACCGCTCGCCAAGGCCCGGGCCGCAGACCCTGCAGGCGATGAGACCTATATGGAAGGCGTCGGCGAAAATATCCCCTTCGAAGACGCATCGTTCGATACCGTAGTCTTTTTTAAAAGTTTCCATCACGTACCCGTTGACGCCCAGGAAAAAGCCCTGTCTGAAGCTGCGCGCGTGTTGGTGCCGGGTGGTCATGTATATATTTTGGAACCTCTGGCCAAAGGCTCGCAATTTGAACTCGGCCTATTGCTCGAAGACGAGACCGAGGTCCGCGCCGTTGCCTATCAAGTGATAAAAGACGCGCCGAAACTCGGCTTGAACGAGACCCAAGAAGTCGCCTACGTTCATGTCTCCAAACACAAAGATTTTGAAACCTATCGCGACGCCAAAATCCTCGTCGATGCCGCCCGTGAACAATTAATCCGCGATAACGAACAAACCCTCCGCCAAACCTTTGAACGCCTCGGCCGCGAGACGGAGGCCGGATTGGAATTCGATCAGCCGATGCGGGTGAACTTGCTGCGTAAGGCGGGGTAAGAGGTTGGGAAGGGACGATGGGGAATATCTAGGCCAAAAAAAAATTCCCGACAATGACCTGGATCAAGGCGAGATACTTATTTTTCCCTATAATGAAGTCACGGTCAAGAACGGAGACGGAGGTTAAGAAACTGATACCACCTAACAGCAAAGTCGAAAGACAAGCTGATGATCATTAGGCCCGGCGGTCCTGACTGGGCGGCGCCAAGAGCGCCAGGGAGAGCCCCGATGAAAGACTCGGGGCTTTCGATATGTTGGGGTGTGTTTATTTTATCGAGGCCCCAAGCTGTTTCGGAGCGAGACCAGTACTCGCGGTTTTATCGGCGCCCTTGGCGGGGAATTTTATAGGGTTTTTCAGGCTGGTCCGGACCCCAAACTCGATCGTAATAACTGTCGGCCAGCGCCAGTGCGCCGATCGGATTGTGGGCCAGCACCCGGTCCTTGGCGACAAGGGTTGTGGCCAAGCCTTCGGAATGTTTGAAAAACATGCTGTCATGGCCAATACATAACCCCAAGACAACATTGAATTGGCAACCTGCATCATTCAGCAACTGGGCCTGGGAAATCGGATTACACATGGATTCATGTCCGCCTGGGCGTATCTTTTCATGGTCTTTCAGGCCGACCTCTTCTTTCGGAATGCCATCGTGCTTGCAGGCGGCGGACGCCACTTCAAAGCCGTGGCTTTCCAGAATTTGACTGAGCGTATTGGCGTGATCGACAAAGCTGATACAGGTGGCGATACCGATCTTGGTGAACTCCATCTTCTTGGCAAACTCGCAAATTTCTTCGACCCGCGTCCACTTGCAATACCCTTCCGCTTCAACCCGGGCTGATTCCTGTGCGACCCGGTGAAAGAACGGGTCTTCATATATCTGGCGGGCCGCTTCCATGCCGTCGGGATTGACCTTGGACGGACAAAACCCAGGGCCGCGTTCTTCGTCTTCGCCCTGACGGCAGGCGCGCACGGTCGGCGGGCAATAGGCGCACCCGGGGTCAGTATATTTTGACTCGGAATTAGATTTTTTTGCGGTTGGATTTTGGGCTGTCATATCGGGGCGCCTTTTTAAGCTCTAAGGACGGCAATCGTCCAATCTGCCCCAACGCTAAATCGAACCCGCCCCCGCCGCCTTGATAGAGGTCAAGTCGGAGAAAGGGTGGCACAACCACCCCAACAAAACCGAACCCCACATCAAACGAAGTTTTAACCACAGAGAACACCAGGAGTTAATTAGGCCGGGTCGCCAGGAGAATTCACAATTCAAGACGTGATCCTGTGCGTCGCTGTTGACCCCGGGGGGCTCCAATTTGCGTCAGCGCGGGAGTCGTCCTATGACTGATACAATTTCGTATCACCAATAAGGCCAAAGCCAATAAGGCCAAACCCAATAAGGACCCAGAAAGATGGATAAAGGTTCCGTAACGTATGTGGAAGATGGCCCCATCGGGCATGTCGTATTTGATCGCCCCCAGGCCCGCAACGCGATGACCTGGAAGATGTATGACGAACTGGCGACGGCCTGTCGGACCATCACCGAAAATTCAGATATCCGCGCCGTCACGCTTCGGGGGGCCGGCGGTAAGGCGTTCATTGCCGGAACCGATATCGGTCAGTTCCAAGAATTTACCGACGGCGAAGATGGCATCGAATACGAAAAAAATGTCGAAGTCTATCTCGATGCCCTTGTCTCGGTTCCCGTGCCGGTGTTGGCGGTGATTGAAGGCTGGGCCGTGGGCGGTGGCTTGGCCATTGCAGCCGCGTGCGACATTCGCATTGCGACCCCGGACGCGCGCTTCGGCGTGCCCATCGCGCGCACCCTCGGCAATTGTCTTTCGGCGAAAAATATATCGACGCTGGTGTCGGTATTCGGCGTTTCCCGGGTCAACAGAATGTTGTTGGCGGCGGAGATTCTGGATGCGGACGAAGCAAGGACCGCTGGGTTCTTAGGCGAGATCGTGGCGGCGGATAAGATCACCGACCGGGCCAACGAGATCGCCACAACCCTCAGCACCAACGCGCCGGTCACGCTCCGATCCACCAAGCAAGCCCTGGCAAGACTGGCCACTGACCCGGCCCCTGACGATCAAGACCTCATCCGCCAAACCTACGGCAGCGAAGATTTTAAATTAGGCGTCAAAGCCTTCGTCGAGAAAACAAAACCCGTGTGGACGGGGAAGTGATGTTGCGGGTGTGGGGGCTTGATTGGGTAAAGATTTAGGCGGCAGGGTTGTTGGAAAGAATGTACCGCTTAGCGTCCTTCGAGACGCGCCGTTGGCGCTCCTCAGGATGAGGTTATTGATTTTTGGTAATTTATTTTCAACACCTTACTTAACATCCTCATCCTGAGGAGGCTTCAAAGAAGCCGTCTCGAAGGACGCCCAGCGGCACAGCCTCCCGCCGCACAATCCAACTCAATCCCCTCGCCCGCCTTACCACTGAGGAAGATGAGAACTCTGAGATGGACACTGAGAAGAATCTTTGCGGTGTCGAAGGGCGCGTAAAGCAGGAGAAGCCACCAAGAACCTTCTCAGTGAACCCTCAGCTTCCTCACCGTCCTCAGTGGTTTGATCACCAAGAGTTAATTAGTCAGGGTCACCGGGAGAGAATTCACAATTCAAGATGTGACCCCGTGCCGTGAGACTCGGGTTATGTCAGTCATGAGCGCCTTTTAAATATGAAGATGCTCATAAATCTCAAGGGTCATTCCACCTTTGATTGTCCCACCATTCAAATGCCCGCAGAGGACATCTTCATTGTTTCCAGGACCACCACCTAATGCCATATGAATATGCACATAAGGGCTTGGATTAACCCATTCTTCTTTTTCATGAGGGAGCAACGCAGCGGGAGGGTCTTCTGGCCAACTGATAAAACCTAAAGCGAAAAGTTCTCTCCAATCTTTAAAACTTCTTCGGTCTACGTCATACCCGTTCATTGATTTATAACCAGAAATCATTTCTGTTTGAGTTAATGCACCCATTACAAAAACAGTGCCCGCCATAATTTTCTTTTCTTTTACAAACGCATTTAAACTGGAATAAAAATCATCTCCCTTTTCATATTGAAGCTGAAAAATTCGACCTAATTTTTTTTCAAACGCCTTCATTTTTCTCGCCTTTCGAGATCATGCTTATCTTATTTAAAGATAACTGAGCAGCCCTAGATGTGTCGACACCTTGCAGTTTAAAAATGAAGAAAGGCGTTTAAGATTATGTCAGCACGACGTGACACCGAAGAATTCAAGCGCGATGCAGTTTCTCAGATTACGCAAAGCCACCCCCACACCCCAAAAAGAACCTCCTCAGTGTCCACCTCTGTGTTCTCTGTGGTTAGATCACCAGGGGTTAATTAGGCAGGACAGTCGGAAGATAATTCACGATTCAAAACCATCCCTTTTTTACGATCTAAGTGGTCAAAATAATACTCTTAAAAACGCCCATTGACAGTATTTATAATAGCTCGTATTATACGGTCGTTAAAAAAAGGAACCCGTTAATGATCTCACTGGATAGCACCTCGAATATTTCGATTCGACTAGGGGAAATGGAGATGTTTATTGCCGCTCCCAACGACGAAAAATTCAAGAACTTAATGGCCACAATTTCTCCCGACGCAAAATACGATAATATCTTACAGGAGTGGCGTATTTCTGCGGAAAAATTGAGTTTTGAGGAGCTAAATGAAAAGCTTAGTTATGGAATAAAACAGATTGAAAAAAGTTCAAT
>JABJKH010000081.1 GCA_018660465.1 Rhodospirillaceae bacterium | reverse complement strand
CCATCGAGAGCGAGACGCGTGAGCCGATTTTTGGTCACTTTGAATTGAGCACCCGCATCGCGCACTTGAGTACGGAGTTCGCCCATTTCCGCCACCGTCAACCCGCTATAATGGGTAACGACAACGATAGACGTGTCCTCAAACACCTGATGCATCTGGGAGACCAAGTCTTCTTTTTCGGTTCGATCCACTGATCGTCTCCACTTCTTTGAATACGTGCCCTTATTCACCGAATAAGACACGCATCCGTTGGACGTTGGCTTCCCCGGACAATCCGGAGAAACCGGTTTTCCTGTCCAGCGCATCAGTTCAAGCCGTCATTTGGGTCCTGAAATCAGGTCCCGAATTACGGTTGTGCACTGTCTATGCAGGCGGGAAATTCCCCTTAAACCACCCTTTCGGGAAGCACCTACGGTCTCGGACAGGTCGAAGGCAGTTTCGCCACCTTCTACCCACCCCCTCTCAAACGATCGGGGGCAGAATTCTTTTAACGAACAGGCGGTTGGCCTAGTCCGCAATACTCAACTTCAAACCCGGGCCCATGGTTGAACTTACGCTAACGCGTTTCATGTAAGTTCCCTTGACGCCAGTGGGTTTGGCTTTGGCAATGGCATCGACAAACGTCTTAACGTTTTCAGCCAAGGCTTCTTCGGAAAAGCTCGCCTTGCCGACACCAGCATGGACGATACCCGTTTTTTCTGCGCGGAATTCGATCTGGCCGCCCTTGGCGTCCTCGACCGCTTTCTTCACATCAGGCGTCACCGTGCCCAGCTTAGGGTTCGGCATCAGGCCGCGCGGGCCAAGAACTTTACCCAGCCGACCCACAATAGCCATCATATCAGGCGTCGCGATGCAACGGTCGAAATCAATTTCGCCCTTGTTGATGATTTCCATCAAGTCCTCAGCACCGACAAGATCCGCACCTGCGGCGCGTGCTTCGTCCGCCTTGGCGTCCTTTGCAAACACAGCTACCCGAACCGATTTACCGGTTCCATGCGGTAACGAGATCATGCCCCGAACCATTTGGTCCGCGTGGCGAGGATCGATGCCGAGATTAATTGAAATATCAATGGTCTCGTCGAACTTTGCCGTCGCGTTACCTTTGATCAATTTTACTGCTTCATCGACCTCATATAACTTTTCGCGATCAATGAGTTCAGCAGCATTTTTATATCTTTTTCCAACATGTGCCATTGCGCTAACCCACCACTTCCAAGCCCATGGACTTGGCAGAGCCTGCGATCATTTTCGCGGCTTGATCCAAATCATGAGCATTTAAGTCAACCATCTTGGCTTCAGCTATTTCTCTACACTGAGCCATGGTCACACGACCGATGACTTCCTTGCCGGTTTCACCGGATCCCTTTGCCAACTTCGCGGCCTTTTTCAAGAAGAAGCTCGCCGGGGGCGTCTTGGTGATGAAGTCGAACGTGCGGTCCGCATACGCTGTAATAACGCAAGGGATCGGCATGCCTTGTTCCAAATTCTGGGTTTGCGCGTTAAACGCTTTGCAGAATTCCATAATGTTCAGACCAGCCTGACCCAGTGCAGGACCAATCGGCGGCGAAGGATTCGCCTGTCCTGCGGGCACTTGTAGCTTTATCTGACCCGTAACTTTTTTTGCCATTTCATTTCCTCAGTTTAAAAGTTTACTTCTGAGTGCGTGGTGCGGCCTATGGCAGGCCTCCCACACGGTTTCACCGGTTCCCAAATTAGGAAACCGGAATTCTTTAAAGTTTCTCGACCTGCGCGTACTCAAGCTCAACCGGCGTCGCGCGACCAAAGATCGAAACTGACACTTTAAGCCGCGCCCGATCTTCGTCCACATCTTCAACCAAGCCGTTAAACGAGTTGAAGGGGCCATCACATACACGAACTTGCTCACCAATTTCAAACGTAATCGCCAATTTAGGACGCTCGATCCCTTCCTGCACCTGATGCAGAATACGGTCGGCTTCTTTTTGCGAGACCGGGGTCGGGCGACTGCCTGAGCCCAAAAACCCTGTAACCTTCGGTGTATCTTTGACCAAGTGCCACGTCTCATCCGTCAGGTCCATCTTGGCCATAACATAGCCAGGAAAGAACTTTCTCTCACCCGCCACTTTGACGCCACGCCGCATTTCCACAACTTCTTCCACCGGAACCAAGACATGTTCGAACATGTCTTCCATGCCGCGTTGCTTGGCCTGCTCCTCAATGGATTGGGCAACCTTCTTCTCAAAACCCGAATAAACGTGGATAACGTACCAGCGAAGCGCCATTACGTTCAGCCTCCCAATCCAAAAATAAGCTTCACACCGCTCGACATGATGGTGTCGACCAACAAGAAGAACAGTGCTGACAAAATCACCATCACGAAGACCATGCCGGTAGAGACCATGCTCTCCTTGCGGGTCGGCCACGTGACCTTGGACCCCTCTTGACGGACTTCCTGAATAAACTGTGCTGGATTAACTTTTGCCATTTACCGTAAACCAATTACCTAATTAGGACTTTATAAATCGCGTTAAGAGGCAATTTCGCCTCCAAAATGGCCCAAAAAACATGGCCCAAAACTTGGCAGGGGCAGCAGGGTTCGAACCCGCGACCTGCGGTTTTGGAGACCGCCGCTCTACCAACTGAGCTATACCCCTAAAGAGCCCTTATTCTTCAATCGCCGAGACAACGCCGGCACCAACAGTGCGGCCACCTTCGCGAATTGCGAAGCGCAGACCATCATCCATCGCGATCGGTGCGATCAGATTAACCGTCATCGCAACGTTGTCGCCCGGCATCACCATTTCAGTGCCTTCAGGAAGTTCAACCGTGCCAGTGACGTCCGTTGTCCGAAAGTAAAACTGCGGACGATAGTTGGCAAAGAACGGCGTGTGACGCCCCCCCTCTTCCTTCGTCAGGATATAAGCTTCGCACTTGAACTTGGTGTGCGGCGTGATCGTGCCGGGAGCCGCCAAAACCTGGCCGCGCTCGACTTCTTCACGCTTGGTACCGCGTAGCAAGGCGCCGATGTTGTCGCCCGCTTCGCCCGTATCAAGCAATTTACGGAACATTTCAACACCCGTGCAGATCGTCTTCTGGGTCTCT
>JABJKH010000080.1:0-7500 GCA_018660465.1 Rhodospirillaceae bacterium | reverse complement strand
ACCCGATCCCATCCCGAACTCGGTAGTGAAACCCCATAGCGCCGATGGTACTGCGTCTTAAGGCGTGGGAGAGTAGGTCGCTGCCAGGTCTTCTAATTAGACGCCCGAAACCAGAAGGTAACCAGAAGGTAACCAGAAGCCAGATACAAAAAACCTATCCAATAAACCCAGCCTTCCTCACGGGTCAGGCTGGAACAGATAAAGCGCTCAAAAGGCGCTTTTTTTGTAACAAAATAAACGCGGGCACCTCGGAAAAAAACACCACCAGCCCGCCAAGCGGAGAACGACAGTTCGGAGCGCAAAAACAATAAGCGCTACCGGGCCAAAGTTCGAGGCAACAAGTTTAACGCGGGGTGGAGCAGCCCGGTAGCTCGTCAGGCTCATAACCTGAAGGTCGTAGGTTCAAATCCTACCCCCGCAACCATCAAGAACGTACCGTCGTCTCTTCCAGAGGCGGCGGTTGTTTTTTGTTGCAGGAAGGCCAGTACAGAGGCCAATGCGCCGAAGAGGACAACGTCGCAGGCGCCTCGTTTATTGCCCTGGTTGATCTCGATGCGCTCGATCAATGAGCGGAAGATGTCGATGGCTTCGGGGCGTGTCACTTCGTCCAGCAGGATGTCCTGCAGGTCCTCAACCTTCTTGCGATAGAGTTCTGCCATGTTGGGGTGGAGTTCTATGTTGTCGTCGGGCTCGGCTGCATTTAGCTGGGCTTCGATATCCATCTTACGCTGTTCCAGTGTGGTAAGTTCAGGGGCGACCAATCTTGGGTCGCCGTCTCCGCCGGTGATAAAGTCGAGGCAGCGTCTGATGCCCCGTTCAATCTTCTGTAGTTCTTTTTGAAGCGGCCGGATCCTTTGGTGACGTTCTCCGTGTAAGCGTTTGATCTCTGCTTTGAACTCGTCGACAAAAACTTCCATTAATTCTTCATTGCCAATCAGAAGCTCTTTCATTCCGGCGAGAACACGGTCTTCCAGTTCCTGGACGGCGATGCCGCGGTCACTGTCACATGTTCCCTTCTCGCGTCGGGCGGAGCAGTAGTATCGATCCTTGCGCATGATCGTCATGCCACCACCACAGACACCACACTTTACTAGTCCGCTGAGGAGCCGTTTCTTGGTCTGGCGCTTATTCCCTTTGTGCGAAGAGTATTTGCCCTTGATGGTCCGAACCCTCTTCCAGAGTTTGTCGTCGATTATGCGCAATGCCGGAACATCGGTGATGATCCATTCGTGTTCCGGGTTGAGCCGCGAGCGGCGTTTACCAGTCTCCGGGTCTTTGATGAACCGTTGGCGGTTATAGGTAATGCGACCCAGATAAAGTTCATTGTTTAGGATTCCGTTTTTGCGCTGTCGGCTGCCGTTGATGGTGGATGCGTTCCATTGGCCGCCACGGGGGCTGGGGATGCCTTCGGCATTGAGCCGGGTGGCGATTTTCCGGGGAGACATACCGTCGGCATATTCTTGGAAGATGCGCTTTATGATCGTGGCCTGTTCGAGATCAATCTCGCGTTCTCCGGTTGTTACTGTGCCATCGTCTTTAAGGGTGCGAATGATCTTGTAGCCAAAACTGTTGCCGCCCGGGATTTTGCCGGCTTCCACACGACCTCTTTGGCCGCGCCGGGTTTTAACAGCGAGGTCTTTTAGAAAGAGGGCATTCATGGTGCCTTTGAGACCCACATGCAGTTCGTTGATCTCGCCTTCGGTGAGAGTGATGATTTTAATCTCGGCGTGGTTTAAACGTTTGTATATGGCGGCGATGTCTTCTTGGTCGCGGCTGATGCGATCCAAGGCTTCGGCGACGACAACGTCGAAGGCATTGTTCTTGGCGGCATCCAGAAGAGATAGCATTCCAGGGCGGTTATTTAGATGCCCGCCACTGATCGCGTAGTCGGTGAAGACGTCAACTACAGTCATGTCGTCTTGCTCGGCACGTTCCCGGCACAGTCGAACCTGATCATCGATGGAGGTCTCGGACTGAAGATCACTGCTGTAACGGGCGTATATGGCGACACGCATTAGTTGGGCTCCCCTTTGTTGGGATTAGCTGAAAGTTCCTCCACGGCAGAGAGAACCAACAGGGCAGTATCGTGATCCGGCGAGGAGCCGGTTGCACCCAGTGTCATTGCCCGTTGCCGGGCAAAATCCGTTGCTTTCGGTCCGTGCTGCTTAATTAATTCCAGGGCAGCCGATCTAATGGCTGGACGGGTGATATTCTTCTGCATCGCGTTATACGTCGCTCCTATGGTCGCCAGTGTCTGGCACATTGCTGAGATCGGCAAGAACTTCATGGAGAATATCACCGGCGGCGGTCATTTGTGATTGGTTGTAATGGCGCGTCGAGGTCTCAATGGAGCTGTGACCAAGAATACGGGCAATCGCGAGAACATGCTCAGGGTCATCAGTTGCCATGGCAGAGGCGGCGCAGTCCCGGAAAAGATGGGGGTTGATGCGCTGACCAAAGAGTTCTTCAGTCAGGCGGCATGTGTTCCAATAGACCGACTGCTCGCTCATGGGTGTTCCCCGCGTTGAGATCCAGAGTTCTGGAAAGTTATTACCTTTTAAGAGTATTGGCCGGTAAATGTTGAGATAGGTCTGAAGGTAGGGAACAAGGCGGTCCGGGAATGTAAAAGAAAGAGACTGTTTATCCTTCATCTCATCTGCGTCGAACTGACAGAACCAGCCGTCACCATCCCTAATTAGATGTCGCCCGAGGGCGATGGCGGTCAGGTTCTCGAGGCGAACGGGACGGTAGGGCAGAAATGCGGTGACCATTCCATCGCGGTATTTTCCTGCCCGTAAGGTATCACCACGGAACTTTAGATTGGGAATATCGTCCAGGAAAGAAAGGGCGCCTGAGAGCAGATCATCCGGATGCATGATCCGGGCATGCTTGGCCCGAACGGGTTGTTCCCGGGCCCGGAGAGTTATGTTCAGTTCCTTGATCAGACTACGGTTAGCATGGGGTTCCATAACGCGGATGGCTTCTTCGAGGTCACGGACGCACGATGAGACCGTGGTGGACGCGTTCCCTTTTGCCTCCAGCCAGTGAACAAAACCCTTGAGGGTCTCTTTGCAGGTGCGATCGGACGGGGAGGTTTTTGGATCAAGTTGACCGGTTGAAGAAAGATATCCGAGCCACAGGCTGTATCTTTTGACGACACCCTTCCGGGTTTTGTCTTTCCAGTGTGCGGCCTTGCCATCAGGCTCCAGAAAATTACCCGTGCTGTTGGCAGCCTGCCAGAGGTCTTGGTCCAGCTTGGGCCATTCAGGGAAGTTGAGGGAGGTGCGGGGCCGCTTCATCGTTTGTTGCCCTTCAAAAATGGATTGAAGGGATCGAGGAACGGTGCATCGTCATTTGCCTCAACCTTGCCGGACAGTCCACGTTTGCGCTCTAGGATCACGTCGTCATAAAGGTTAATCGCGGCCTGGGTCTCCGTGCCTGAGTAGCTTTCGTAGACGGTGCTCAGGTTTTTATGGCCGAGGAGTTTGCGGACGACTTCGTAATGTCCTGGCCGTGCATCCAGCAATAACTTGGCCGCAACATGGCGGAACTGGTGAGGCGTGAGGCGAATGCCAGTGTGCTTGAAGAGCGTGTTGGTCACCTGATTCCGTAGAGCGGATTGATCCTTGGGGCCTTTGCGTCCCGGGAACAGATAGGGGTTGGCTTTGGGCAGGAATAGGGATCGATAACGGTCGATATATTCCCGGACTTTATTAGAGGGTTCAGAGGGGAGGGCGAAGTCCAGTGCCATATTGTTTTTGACCTGTTCGCCAGGGACATGGATGTTAAGGCGGTCATTGATCCAGTTGAGGTTTTGATCGATGCGGAGACCGTTGAGGTTTTTGAGGCGCATGGGAGCAAAGATGAGGATCAGGGTAGCGACGGCGGCTTGGGTCAGAAGTGCTGCTTTTTGGCCTTTGGCTTTCTCAGCCAATCCAAACAGGTCGTCTGGGTAATTTAACAGTCGTTGGACGACCTTTGGATCGTCGAATTGCTTGAGGGCTTCTTCATTCTTTTTACTAAGCCCGGTGTGTTGAACCCGCAAACTTGCCATCGCCTCGCTGTAGAGTTCGGCGGTTGCGTCGTCGCAACTAAGATGTTTGACGGCGATGCACCGGATTGCCCAGGCAACCTCACTAATGTGCTTCGAGGTTATATTCTTGTTGCGGGCCCAGAACCACTCCATAGCTTGCTTGAATACGGTGAAGACAACCATGTCCTCAAGACTTCGAAGGGACATGACGTCGAAGCCGTCGTGATATAGTGCGGAAAGATAGCGGCGGATGTGTCCCCTTACTGCCTTGATGCTAATGGGGCGTAACTTTATTCCAGGTCTGGCGAACAGTTCATTGCCTTCGAGAAACTTCAAATAAGCCTCAATCTTCTTATGAAGATCTGGATGGATCAGTTCGTCGTTGATTGAATAAAGTCGATCTTCATAACTTGGCACGGTGAGTTCCACTTGGGGCCAGTCTTCGACGATCTTGGCCATCTTGTTCCACAGCCGGCAGACTGTTTGATGATGCACCTTGGGATCCTTGATCAGGCTTTCTTGCTCAAGTGCTTCCAGAAAGGCCAAGGCAACCGCATCATCTACATCATTAGGCGATATGCCTTGTTTTGAACAATACCGCATGAACCGGGAGAGGGCGGTCCTGGTATATCGGTCTGGTAGTGCATCATAGAGTTGCCGCCAAATAACGGTCATCGGATACATGTAAGGTGCGAGCTTGGTTGTAAGGCTGACGGTGCGCATCGCCCTTAAGACTAAAGACCTTACGTTTTGCACGCGCCGTTTGGTTGTTCCAACCTGATCATGATGAAAGTGTTTAAACTGCTGGCGCAGGAATTCGGTATTCGCCGGGATCATGGAGAGTGGCAAATCAAACCACTTTGCCAAGCAATTAATGGCAGACACCATGTCCATGCGCGGTTGATGGTCGATCGAATAATCGGATTCGATTTGGTCTCGCACCCACTCGAAGGAGGGGATGGAGGGATCGGAGAAGGCGTTGCTTGAGCTCATGAAAATATCCTTTCGTGAAGCATCATAGTGGACAGATAATGACAAGTGAAGGCAAAACAAGACAAATTACAGTAATAGTGAAAATAAAGTACAAGTAATGACTAAGATTACATGCACTTTATTTTCACTATTACTTGTAACGTCTGTGACAACTAAAGACGAAACTGGACAAACAGTGTTATTCATTGCCGCCGCTCCGGTTCTGATCGATCGCCGCCAGGAGGTCTTTCAGTCGGAAACGACGGGAGCCGCCCACTCGTATGACGGCAACGTCACCCCGAGTTACGAGGCGGCTCAGCGTGCGTGTTGAAATGCTTAAAAACCGTGCGGCTTCTTCGGGCTTTAAAAGTCTTGTGGGGGTGTTCGGAGTTTGCTCAGCCATTTTCTTTCTCCTTATCTTGAGTTGTGTTGGAGAAACGCCGCGAAGGGCTTTGGACCTGGTCTTTGGATTGCTCAGCAAAAAATTGGCGGGCGGCTTGGTGGGCAATAAGCTTAACAAGCCTATTTACAGAACCGCCGTAAGTGGAGTCGGCTATATGCTTTGAGCCTTTCGGGTTGCGATCGACAGAGAAGACACCCGCCGTTGATTTTGGTGTGTTTGAATTCATACCGAATTAATAGCTGGGTTAGCTATTTTCGCGCGATTTATAATTTTTTCGGGAGTTTGGACTCGGTAGTCCGTTGTTTCTAACGTATTTTATTTTTAGTTTTCGCAGAATTATCGCAGTGGGATATTTATCGCGGATCGGCACTTATGGTTGGGCGGTTTTCTTCCTCTCTATCCAGTCGTTTATGTGGCTACGCAGTGTGGATTCAGGAGGAAGTCCAACTTTTCCAATTCTGCCTAGTAAGTGACTAACCACCGTACCGATTGATTTGAATCCTTTCGTCCCATTGTTGTTAAAATAATTGCTGAGTAATTCGTCAATCTCGTCATAATTATGCTTGAACGGTCGTCCAGCCCTGTTTTTTGATGGAGGTGACGGCTTTTGTTTAGGCATATAATCAAGATTGTTAGCAGAGCTCTGTAGCGATGAACGCCATCTTTTTACGACACGCCTTGGGAATTCAACATCCGTCAAAATTGCTTGTCCGGCCTTATCGAAATCGTCAAATTTAAGCTTTGATAGGCGTTCGAATTCCAATTCAGGTTTTTCTTGTGAGAACCTTGGGACCGCCCCACACATTTGGAGAGCACGTAAGGTTACTTCTTTACACGGTTGATGTGGCTCCTTACTGAAGGCTTCAAACTCTCCCCTCCATAGAGCGGCAAGCAAGCGATCAATAACTGGTCCGCGTGCAGCCGTGCTTGGGACGCCGGATAAGAGGTCAGCAAGCTCAATGAGCGAATAGGATGCTCCTTTGGACGGAGGCATTTTTGAGTTCATCAAAAAAATCTTCCAAACAGATTAATCGTGTTAGAATGTGCATTCTAGCCTAAATGGTCTCAAGGTGGGTTGAGAATTTTAGAATAAATAGCCCCGAGGTATCCAACCGTCTTGGGCTGAAAGATATAACGAAAAACTCTCGAGGCCGCCCGGTGGTTCCCGTTAGATTGGGTGAGCCTCTGGAGCAGGAAGCTGGCCTGCAAAAGCCGGCGACATCAACGTGCCCAATAAATTTGGGGGCTCAACCACAATCTTATCACAACTCCCTAAAATGTTCGCTTTAACTCACCAGAATGTCCGCTTCGCCCCCCGAAAGCGGACATAATCGATGGATCGCTGGAACTTCTCCTTCTAGCCAAAAACGGTCATCGGTACCACAGTTCAAATGATCAAACCGTTTGAAGAAAATACAAGTTTCCTGCCCACCTTTAGCCGCTTCAATTTTGCTATAATCATGGATCGGTTGGCTGGGCAGTTGAGGATTTATGGAAGCGCTTTTTCGGAGAAGATATATTGAAAATTAGTGCGTCAGAAATGGGTGAGGTGAAGGATTGCAATCAATTTAATGCTAGTGTGGGGCAGGGCGGAGGGTTTAAAATATATATGTTTGCACAGCGCTTCGGTCGCAAATCCATGATAGAGTTAATGTGCCTTGTCAGTGCACACATGCCTACTCTGAGGCAATTTAACCTATAAGGACTCGGTTCATTTGGTCTAACGTCGGATGTAAACGCAAGGAGGAATAAGTTATGGTAAAGTCGGTTGTTTACGTAATCGCCACGGGGGGAACGATCGCATCGAATTATGTGCCATCAAACGGCAAGCTCGTTGCGCCTGCATCCGCGGATGATCTGGTAGCCTCAATTCCTGAGATAACGGAATTTGCAGAAATTCGTTCTGTACAACATTCAAATATTACGAGCGATCTCATGGACATCCCAACCGTTGTGGGACTCGGCAAACTAGTCCGCAAGCTTCTTGGCGAAGACAACGTTGCCGCGGTGGTTATTACGCACGGGACTGCCACCTTAGAAGAAACGGCCTATTTTCTGGATCTGACCGTTGACCAGGACAAGCCGGTCGTCT
>JABJKH010000079.1 GCA_018660465.1 Rhodospirillaceae bacterium | reverse complement strand
GAGAAAGGCGATCACAGTCTTGGTTGGCCTGAACGGCTTAACCATATTAAACTGATAAAAAATGGCGCACAGGCATATTGCTTTATGTGCATTGCTGAGGACCCCACCGCTTCTCAACGAAAGGTGGCGGACTTTGATAGCAAACAATGTTGGGTCGGTGGCGATCTAATTAAGCGTGACAGGGATAATTGGTTGGAGTTGATTGATAGGGTGAAAATACGAGCATTAAGTTCAGATTTGGGTAAAGCCCAATAGGCTTCGTACGGTCATTTTCAGACCAAATCACCAACCCCAAATGACTTCCGCATTACCCTCTATAAGCGGACGTTCCCACCCCCACACACATAGGCCCACGACCATCAATCCCCCGAACCGTCCATGCTCGGCCTAATACGTCCGCAGAAAAATTTTATAATTTTTCCCGAGATCGTTTTCATTTTTGTGAAAATTTTGCTCTGAGACAGACGAAAACTCAATGTAAGGCAGATGATATAGTGGATGCCTGTGAAGGGGGGTGGGGGGTGTCTGAATGCGGTTGGGTTGGGGCGGTATAGGACCCGGTAGGATTGTGTAATCGATAACGTCCTATTTTATCGCGTCTATTGCTTACCTATTGCTTACCCAGATAAATCAAAGGGTCAGCCAATTACGGCTAACCCCTTGATATTGTTGGTCGGAGCGAAAGGATTTGAACCTTCGACCCCTACACCCCCAGTGTAGTGCGCTACCAGACTGCGCCACGCTCCGTTAGAACAAGCAAAGATGCTTGATGAATGGGCGCAATATAAACCTGCTATGATTGTGGTGCAACGGCCCAAACGGGCTAAATATCAAGACGTCTTCAAGACTGTGCGAAGATCTTCTAACTCATTCAAAACTGCACGAAGTTCCGTTCGTGCACTGTTGCCTAATGCGTCTGCTTGCGGAGCGTCGGGTGTCTGAGCATTAGCTTGAGAGGCTTGGCCTAGTGCTGAGACCTTGCCGCCGCTTTCACGGAATAATTTTTGCACCCCTTTGATGGTGTATCCGTCGTTATAAAGCAGATCACGAATTTGTCTGAGCAGGGTCACATCTTCTGGGCGATAGTAGCGCCTGCCGCCACCCCGTTTGAGCGGCCGAACATTTTGAAATTTTGTTTCCCAAAACCGAAGGACGTGCTGAGGCAGTTCTAATTCACCAGCGACTTCACTGATGGTACGAAAGGCAGATGCCGACTTCCCGTTGCGGCGAGGCTGAGGCGTGGTCGAAGCCGTGGTTTCTGGCGCGGGGGCCGGTTCCATACTCAGTCTCCCGGACGCCGGGTTTCATTAATTTGCGATTTTAAAACCTGAGAGGGGCGAAAGACGAGAACCTTACGTGGCATAATAGGAACTTCTTCGCCGGTTTTTGGATTACGGCCAATTCGCTGGCCTTTTTGGCGGACAGAAAAGCTGCCGAACGATGATATTTTTACCGATTCACCTTTGGCCAACGCTTCCGAAACGTAATCCAGAACTGATTCTAAAAGTTCCGCTGATTCATTTCTAGAGAGCCCGACCTCTTGATATACAGCTTCCCCAAGCTGTGCGCGGGTAATCGTATTAGAGTCCATTTAGCCGTCCTCCCCGTGCTTCCCCAGTATTACCACTGACAATTTTTAGTATCAGGAAATAACTGGCGGATTATTAAGTTTTATCTGTCGAAGGACAAAGCCTATCGCCACGGAAGAAATCCGTCAATATCAAAGAGATACCAGAAGTTCCTAATAACGCAGAATTATTGAATTGAACGTAGAAATCGCTGAATTACCAGCGGACGAGACCGGCACCCCAGGTTAACCCACCGCCCATAGCTTCCATCAGCAACAGATCGCCTTCTTTAATGCGCCCGTCTTTGACGGCCTCATCCAGCGCCAGAGGGATAGATGCCGCCGATGTATTCGCGTGATGGTCTACAGTAACCACCACTTGGTCAGGAGATAAATTCAGTTTTTTAGCCGTGCTGGCTAAAATTCGTTGGTTGGCCTGATGCGGGACCAGCCAATCCAAATCTTCTTGAGTGAGGTTGTTGGCTTCTAATGTCTCTGTCACAACGTCGGTTAGATTTTTAACCGCGTGGCGAAATACTTCCTTACCCGACATGCGGACCTTGCCGACGTTGGTTGTGCTAGAGGCCCCGCCATCGACATAGAGTATATCTGAATATCTGCCATCGGAATGAAGGTGGGTCGATAAAATCCCTTTGGCCTGAGTGTAAACTGGATCCCCTGGGTTTGGTGCATTGTCCGTGTTGGCGCGCAAGACAACTGCCCCCGCCCCATCGCCAAACAGCACACAGGTTGTACGATCTTCCCAGTCTAGAATTCTTGAGAAGGCCTCGGCCCCAATGAGCAGGATATTTTTTGCATTTCCAGCTTTGATAAATGAGTCCGCAGTCGATAATCCAAAAATAAAGCCTGAACAAACCGCCTGAACATCAAATGCGGCCCCCGTCGTCATACCCAGTTTAGCCTGCACCTTTGTCGCGGTGGCTGGGAAGGTGTTATCCGGCGTTGTCGTCGCGACAATGACCAAATCTAGATCAGATGCTTCCATTCCAGCGTGCTCTAGGGCTTTAAGCCCTGCCTTATAAGCCAGGTCGGAGGTCTTTTCATTATCGGCTGCGATGTGGCGTTGTTGAATACCGGTGCGGGTGACAATCCACTCGTCCGTTGTATCAACCGTCGTCGCAAGTTCACTATTGGTTACGATGCGTTCCGGTAAGTAGGATCCACATCCGATAATTTCGGAACGTATGGTCATTATCCAGAAGCTGCCCGTAATTCTTTTTCTGTATGTTCACTGAGATGGGCAAAGTCTTCTTTGATCGCGTCATTAAGTCCATCGGAAATCATTTCCACGGCAACCTTAATCGCGTGAGAAAATCCATAAGCGTCAGTTCCGCCATGGCTTTTAACACAAATTCCATTGAGCCCTAGGAACATCGCACCGTTATATCGGCTGGGATTAAATTGGAATTTCAATTTTTTAAGGGCAAAACTGGCAAGAATGGCACCGATCCGAGACAACAAAGAACTCATCAAGGCCTGACGAAGGTAAAAGCCCACCATTTTGATGGTTCCTTCCGCCGTTTTTAGCGCGACGTTACCCGTAAACCCGTCGGTAACGACGACATCAACCGTGCCGATGGGAATATCATTTCCCTCAATGAAGCCATAAAATTTAACCGGCAAGTCAGTATTTTCTAAGATGGCTGCAGCTTTTTTAACCGCTTCGTTGCCTTTAAGGCCTTCTGCGCCAACGTTTAGAATCCCGATTGAGGGTTCCACTATACCCAGCACGTTGCGTGAGAAAACTTCGCCCATAACGGCAAACTGAACCAGGTTATCCGCGTCGCACTCGATATTCGCACCTAGGTCGAGCATAACGGTGTCGCCGTTTCGGGTTGGAAAATACCCGGCGATTGCCGGGCGCTTAATTCCCGGAAGTGTCTTCAACACAAACTTGGCAATGGCCATTAAGGCCCCTGTATTGCCAGCGGACACAACGCCGTCTGCTTCGCCATCGTGCACGGCATTGATTGCCAGGCGCATGCTGGATTGGCGTGCAGAGCGCAAGGCCACCGCCGGCTTCATGTCATTATCAACCACATCAGTCGTATGGCGCACTTGGCAACGCTCGCGGACGCGCGGAAACTCTTCCAATAACGGTGTTATCTGCGCTTCGTCACCGAACAGCAGATAGTCAACGTTAGGAAGTTCCTTAAGGACAAGATTAACTCCTTCCACGACAATTCGTGGTGAGTTATCTCCTCCCATAGCATCCAGAGACAGCGTCAAACGCTCCGACAAAGGGGGTGTCCTTGTGTCTGTGATTGAAATCGTCGTTTAAGCCGCGCCGCTAAGCCGCATCTTCGGCTTTGACGACTTCACGGTCATTATAGTTACCACAAGCATTACACACATGGTGCGGACGTTTCAATTCCCCACAATTTGCGCATTCTTCATAAACCCCAGAAGGCAACCGATCATGGGCACGGCGCATGTTTCTTTTGGATTTCGTAATTTTACTTTTTGGAACAGCCATAATTTCTACTCTTGATTGGAAATACCCTGCTCTAGGGCGGCAGAACTCATACCCAATAAACAGCCAAGGAGCAAGCAGGTAATACCAAGTCTCACTAATAAGCACCCATTGAGACTTGGTATCAGGTGTTATCTTCCAGTTTACCCTTAAGTTTTTCAAGAACGGCGAACGGGTGCGGCTTATTAGCCGCTATATCATCGGAATTATCCATGTCTTTCGGCGATTCGAATTTGGCATCTGGGCTACGCGGAAACGGATCAAGTGCCAAAGCTAATTGCTCAGTGACAAATTCCCCAACGTCAATGATTCCGTCAATGATGGGGTCTGGAGGATCTTCGTCTTCAGCCCAAATCTCAACATCATCATCTTGAGAAGATCGTGAATCGTTGCCAAATCGGACTTTTGCTGTGGTGTGCAAATCATTTTTGATCGGACCAAGAGTGACCACGCAGGTTTGGGTGACCTGTGCCGTGACATCTGCGTCGACCAAAATTTTACGGCCTTTGGATTCGGGTTTTATGCGAACTTCCGCATTCAGGGAGTTAATCGCAGGAATACTGAGCCGTTTGGCCAGTGCATGACGCTCGCTTTTGTTGGCCGAAATTTTAAGGAATGTCCCAGTTTCGCTCAGTCTATCAACAGGGATCGGATGGCTAAATTCGGGTTGAGAGCCATCAATCATCGGGGGGGCCCTCCAATGGTGCCTCTAATTTGATAAACCCGGGATCGCCACCGGTTAAAGCGGCGAGAGGTTGTTGCTCAACGGCCGCCGATTGATTTCGGAAATACGTAGCTAATTGGGACACTTCCTCAGCCGAGGGGGCAGCCTGACGATAAACGTTACGGCTGAGCGCCGCCATCAAGGTGGTGTTATCTCCCTCCAACCCCTCGTCATAGGCTGCTACGCGACCATAGAAGCTCCGTGCCAGCTTCTTGACCCGAGTACCGACGCCAATGTCACCGATCCCCATCTCACGAAAATTGCGATCAAAATCTGCAAACATTGCATCGAATACAGCCTGTCCAAGATCGACCATGGGTGCCCCTTCTCTTTTGAGGCGTCGAAGGACAAGAAACACGTGAAGACTGATCATATCAAAGCGGCCTTCTAACGTATCTGGCACGCTAAGGTCGGTGTAAAATACCGGCAACCGAGCCTGATTAACGGCCGTTGTATAGAGTTTGAAGGCGGTCTGTTTTACACGTCGGTTTTTAAACAATCCGTCAAACATGACTTTGGGTGTCCTGGAAAGGTCTCTGGATTACGCCATCACGGCGCATTCGGATCATTGACAATTTTTTGTACCGGGTGCAACTTCCGTGAATTGACGGAGAGAGCCGATGAAACAAACGGTTTCCCCCCATTTAATTGCTGCTGCAGCTTAGCAGTGAAACTTCGAATGGCAATGCACATGTCGCACCTTTTACGATACGAGTCGATTTCCAAGTCTGTTCTTCGCCACGCCCTGATTGGTGTTGTCGCCGTTGGGATTCTGACCGCCTGCTCTGGTCGAATCGCTGTCCGTGGAAACGTTCCAGATCCTGAGCGGCTGGTTGAAATTCAACCGGGTGAAATTTCTCGCGGCGAAGTACGTGACGCATTAGGATCTCCGTCAACTGTTGGCAACTATGAAAAAAAAGAGACTTGGGTCTACTTTAGCGAAAAAACCGAAACCTACGCTTTTTTGGAACCAAAGGTTATTGATCGTAAGGTTGTAATTATTCAATTCGATGCGAAAGGCGTGGTTAGCAAAGTTCGGACCATAGGTATGAACGAGTCGGCGGAAGTTGATCCCGTTGGTCGTAAGACACCAAGTGCAGGGGCTGAATTGACCGTAATTGATCAAATCATCGCAAACTTCCAAAAAATGTTGCCGCCTGAATAAAGTGGCTCTCCGTTAAAAAACTATGTCCCAGACAAACAAACGCCCCGAAGTCGAAACTCCGGGGCGTTGTTGTATTTGCAGTATTGAACTTAGGCGCCGGCGATAATTGCCAACATCAAGATTGCAACGATGTTGATGATCTTGATCATCGGGTTTACCGCAGGGCCAGCCGTGTCCTTATAAGGATCACCGACCGTGTCACCGGTAATAGCCGCATGGTGAGCGTCTGAGCCTTTGCCACCGTGGTTACCGTCTTCGATGTATTTCTTGGCGTTATCCCAAGCACCACCGCCGGAGGTCATCGACAGAGCCACAAACAAGCCTGTCACGATGGTTCCCAGTAACATGGCACCCAAGGAAGCAAATGCAGCCGCTTGACCTGCAATCATATTGATTGCCGCGTACATCACTACCGGTGCCAAAACAGGCAACATCGACGGAACAATCATTTCTTTAATCGCTGTCTTGGTCAGGAGATCGACGCACTTTGCATAGTCAGGCTTGTTTGTGCCTTCCATGATGCCCGGGATTTCTTTGAACTGGCGGCGAACTTCAACCACCACTTGGCCACCTGCACGCCCCACAGCCATCATGCCCATGGAACCGAACAGGAACGGCAACATGCCGCCGATGAACAAGCCAACGACAATGAAGGGGTCCTGAAGCAAGAACTCGACTTTTAAGTTCGGGAAGTAGTGCTTCAAATCCTCAGTGTAAGCAGCAAACAAAACCAAGGCTGCCAAACCTGCTGAGCCAATGGCATACCCTTTGGTCACAGCCTTTGTGGTGTTACCTACGGCGTCCAGTGTGTCAGTTGTCTTACGGACATCTTCCGGCAGGCCTGCCATTTCAGCAATTCCACCGGCGTTATCCGTCACAGGGCCGAAGGCATCCAACGCAACAACAAATCCAGCCAAGGCCAGCATGGTCGTTGCAGCAATCGACAAGCCGTAAAGACCCGCACTCACGTAGGAAACTAGGATACCCGCACAAATGACCAGAACCGGCATTGCGGTTGCTTCCATGGAAACCGCCAGACCTTGAATTACATTGGTCCCGTGTCCCGTCGTTGAAGCTTGGGCAACGCTTTTGACTGGGCGGTGTTCGGTACCGGTATAATACTCGGTGATCCAGATGATCAGTGCTGTAACTACTAGTCCCGTAACGGCACAAACGTAAAGCTGCATTCCGGTGATGTTGCCGCTGCTTGTTTTCAGCACCGTGTCAAAACCGATGACCCAATCCGTAACCAAAGCAACAAGGCCAACAGAAATAATCGCGCAAACGAGGAAGCCTTTATAAAGGGCACCCATCACACTGTTGTTCGCGCCTAATTTTACAAAGAACGTGCCGATGATAGACGAAACGATACATGCCGCACCAATAACAAGCGGGAAGATCATCGTCGCTTCTTGTTGAGCACCAGTGAAGAATATGGCCCCCAACAACATGGTTGCGACCACGGTAACCGCATAGGTCTCAAACAAATCCGCTGCCATGCCCGCACAGTCGCCAACGTTATCACCAACGTTATCAGCGATGGTAGCAGGGTTGCGTGGGTCGTCTTCCGGGATACCGGCTTCGATTTTACCGACCAAATCACCACCGACGTCTGCGCCTTTGGTAAAGATACCGCCACCTAATCGAGCGAAGATGGAAATAAGTGAGGAACCAAATCCAAGAGCAACCAGTGCTTCAAGAATATGACGAAGGCCAGCGGCGCTGTTTGGATCAAATGTTTGACGTAGCGCAATGTAGTACCCGGTAACGCCAAGAAGAGCCAAGCCAACAACAAGAAGGCCGGTCACGGCGCCTGATTTAAATGCGACATCCAAACCACCTTGCAGACCTTCTGTTTGAGCCGCTGCTGCGGTGCGCACGTTCGCACGTACAGAGACGTTCATCCCAACATACCCCGCAGCACCGGAAAGAATACCACCGATGAAGTAGCCGATTGCCACCGACATCCCGAGGGTCATACCCAGGAGAATACCGATAACAACACCGACCATCGCGATGGTGCTGTACTGACGGTTGAGGTATGCCTTGGCACCTTCTTGAATGGCCAAGGCAATTTCTTGCATTTTTTCATTTCCAGCGGGGGCATCCACCACCGACTTGGTTGCGAAAGCCCCGTAAACGAGCGCTATGACACCACAAGCAATGGTGAATAATTCCATATCTGACATTTGAGATTGATCCCTTGTACGTTGGGGCGTGTCGACACCGACAATCCGGCTGTCGTTAAGCAAATGCCCCGAGGTCCTAAAGTTTTGAATTAGCTGCCGGGGAAAATGCCAGACAGAACCTGTGAAGGCAATAGCCCATGTGCTGGTTTTAGATTATTTCCATAACAACCCGAACGGGAATGCCGCAATAGATAAACCCATTTAAATTCAGTTGGTTAACTCAAATAATTAAGGGAATAACAAAAAATAACGGAACCTGAGAGGGCCGATCACTTTAATTATTTGTGACGGACTGGACTAAAACGCCTGTAATTACCCCCGGTTTTGTTGACCGACTGGCGATCAATTCCAACCGTTGCTTTACAATTGCCACATCCAATTCTTTTTTATTACGGAATAAACGCGGGATGAATGCATGTAAGTCACGGATGAAGATATCACTCAACTTGGGTTTTAATTTCAGCAACATTTGCTTGTTATCGTATCCATAAGTTTCCAGTTGAACGACAATTCGATACGTGACAACGACCTTATCCTGAGCAATTACCGGTATAAGAATCGGCTTCATTTCTACATATTTAGGAGGCTCATCCGGATTGGCGACGGGTGCTTTCGGATCTACAGCGGCCGATTCCTCCGGCGCGAAGGGGCCGATTTCAAGAAACTTGAGAGCGCTGATCGCTCCTCCGGCAATCATCATGACGAGTACGACAGCAATTATGAGTTTCTGCATTATTTCCTATCCCAAGGAAGTATCCAATTTATTGCATTATCCAGAGATGATGCGACCCTGAAAAGACCTAGTATCAATTAAAAGTGCTGAAATCCGTTATGTAGAAGAAGAATTGCCTCTCCTCTCTCGTCATTAATCACAACATCTTCTCCGGTTTCAGGAACTATTGAGCCGATTCGGGTCACCGGAATGCCAATTTCTTCTGAGATATTATTTAGTTTTTCTGCAACGGATGGTGCGGCCGTGAATATCAACTCATAGTCATCGCCGCCTCCCAGAATTTGTTGAATATGCTGGGTGTCTAGGCTCAAAACCGACTTGGCAGCGTCGGAAAGCGGAACCAAATGAGATTGGATAACGGCTGAAACTCTGGACGGTTGGCAAATTTGGCCCAAATCGGCCGCCAGTCCATCTGATACATCGGCTACTGCATGAGCCAGGCCAAATAGTCTCTCGCCTAAATTCCCCCGAGACCGCGGGTAATGATAGCGATCCAACAGAAAATCAGCCTCACTTTTTGAAAGCTGGGTTAATTTATCAAGCGCGACCAAAAGTCCCAAAGCGCCGTCGCCAATTGTCCCGGACACATAGACATCATCTCCCACTTCGGCCCCATTTCGCCGCAGGGCTTCGCCTTTTAAAACGGTGCCCATCGCCGTAAGCGTAAGGGTTAATGGCCCTGGCGTGGTGACGGTGTCTCCGCCAACAAGGGTGATGCCATATGTATCCTGATCACGACCTAATGAAGCACTAAAGGCACCTAACCAGTCGCTAGATATAACGTCGGTGAGCGCCAAAGATAACGTATAGCTGTGCGGTGTCGCCCCCATGGCAGCTAGGTCCGATAAGCTGACACGCAGCAACTTAGCCGCGACCGCGTCGGCCGGTGTTTTCTCAAAGAAATGAACCCCAGCAACAATGGTGTCCGTTGTGGCTACCAATTCCCGGCCCTGTTCGATCGGCAGGACTGCGGCATCGTCGGTCAGACCGAAAGCGCCGGCTTCCGATTCGGCGAGAGGTGCGAAATAGGTACGAATTAGATCAAATTCTGTCGGTCGGTCACTCTGTGTCATCGGGCGCGGTTCCCCCCGCTGCCATTTCCTTTGTGCGCAGTTCCTGCGCCAACTTATCAAGTACGCCGTTGATTAACTTCGGTTCATTTTCAGCAAAAAAGGCATTCGCTACGTTCATGTATTCATTAATTACCACTCGTGCCGGCACAAATTTACAATTTTGAAGCTCGTAGGCCCCTAATTGTAAGATCAACTTCACCAAAGTTTCCACCCGGTCCATGCTATGAGCAGGAGAAAGAATGGGTTCTAGCAGTTGATTGAGTTCTTCTGTCGTGTCCCAGATTCCAGCAACCAGCTTGCTTAGATATTCCTCATCAACTGGGGCCAACTCGCCATCTTCTTCAATATCGGCGACGGGTGGCTTCCAACGGTCGAGTAGGAACTCTTTTAAAACCTGGTTCGGGCCTACGCCGGAGACATCCATTTCATAGAGAAGCTGCACCGCAACAAGACGTGAAGAACTTCGGTTGGGGGCATCATCCGACATACCCCCTACCCTCTGAACCGAGATTTAAGATCAACCATTCGAAGACATGCTTCGGCCGCATCTCGGCCCTTGTTGCCTTGATTTACGTCGGCTCTGGCAAGGGCTTGATCCATATTCTCACAGGTCAAAATTCCAAATCCAATCGCCAGTCCCGTCTGAACTGAAAGATTCATTAAGGCGCGGCTCGCTTCTCGGCAGATATGGTCGTAATGGTCGGTCTCGCCCCGGATCACGCAGCCCAGGGCGACAAACCCAGAAAAGTTTTCGCGAGACTTTGCGGCCAAGGCGATGGCCGCGGGAACTTCAAAAACACCAGGGACAGAAATCCGATCCCAGGCATATCCTTCGTCTTTTAGCGCATCTGCTGCACCTGATACCAAATGGTCGGTGATATCCTGATAATACGGCGAATCAACAATCAGAATTTTGGAGGTTTCCGCCATGCTATTTTTTTTCCGTTGGAATGGAACGCTGATCAATAACACTCAGGCCATAGCCGTCTAACCCAACGATGGTTCTTTTAATGTTAGACAGTAAAATCATCTCCTTAACGCCAAGGTCCAACAATATCTGCGCGCCAACCCCATAATCGCGGAGATCTGACGGGCGCTTACCACCATTATCAATGCTCGCCTGGACTCTGTCAGACAAGTTTGTCGGTGACGGTTCACGCAGCAGAACAATGACGCCGCAGCCTTCTTCATCAATCATCTTCATGGCGGTGTGGAGTTCGTCGGCCCGGTGGGAACCGCTTTCGCCTAGGATATCCGGCAGAATGTTCACCCCATGCATCCGTACAAGGGTTGGGTTTCCACCGTTTCCGACATCTCCTTTAACCAGGGCGATGTGTTCGGCATAAGGGCTCTCGTTGACGTAAACGTACATTTTGAAGGTACCGCCATAGACACTGTCGAACTCAGTTTCCAACTTCCGTTCGACCACCCGATCATGACGTAAGCGATAGGCGATCAGATCGGCGATGGTGGCGATTTTAAGTCCGTGCAATTGTGCAAAGGCGACCAAATCCGGCATCCGCGCCATGGTGCCATCTTCGTTCATGATTTCGCAGATCACACCCGTTGGGTTTAGCCCCGCCAGCCTTGAGATATCAATCGCAGCTTCCGTGTGACCGGCGCGTACCAGGACACCGCCATCCCGAGCTGCCAAGGGAAACACGTGCCCCGGCGTCACGATATCATCAATCCCTTTATCAGGATCAATCGCGACAGAGATCGTTCGTGCCCGATCCGATGCTGAAATTCCGGTGGAAACACCCTCGCGTGCTTCGATGGAAACGGTGAACGCTGTTTGGTGACGGGATTCGTTGGCTCTGGCCATCAGAGGCAGATTTAATTCTTCGACCCGCTTATTATCCAAAGACAAACAAATCAATCCGCGGCCATATTTAGCCATGAAATTGATCGCGTCGGGTGTCGCCATTTGACCCGGAATTACGAGGTCGCCTTCGTTTTCACGTTCCTCATCATCGACGAGGATGAACATGCGGCCGTTTCGGGCGTCTTCTATAATGTCTTCGATGGACGAGAGTTGATCCTTATACGGCACCCGGCGATCCTTTTATTCATTTTTCAAGTTGGCGCGCAACATACCTGGAGAGCATATCTATTTCCAGGTTTACATTGTCGCCCGTGCCAAGCCCACCTAGCGTCGTTACTTGTTGGGTGTGAGGAATTACGTTCACATCGAATTCTGCGTCACGCACGTCGTTGACGGTTAACGAAACCCCATCAACTGTTATCGAACCTTTTTCAGCGATAAATCGCTTCAACGGGTCAGGTGCTTTAAATGAGATACGCTGTGACTCGCCATCTTCCGTAACAGATAACACCTCTCCAACTCCATCGATATGGCCAGACACGATATGCCCCCCCAGTTCATCACCCATTTTTAGGGCTCGTTCCAAGTTAACCCGTGTCCCCTCGGCCCATGCGCCAAGCACTGTTTTGGCGAGGCTTTCACCTGAGACCTGAACCGCAAACCAGTCCTGGCCTTTCTCAATCACTGTCAGGCAACAGCCTGAGCAACAGATAGAGGCCCCCATTTCTATGGAATCGGTGTTATACGTCGTCAATATTTCCAGCCGCATATCGCCGCCATCGACAACGGTGCGTACGGTACCTAGATCAGAAATTATTCCTGTAAACATAATTTGCCATTAGGGCAGATTGGTTCAATCTTCATCGCCGTCCAGCTTACCCACGAACTCACCAAAATCTTTGGCTTCACGGAAGTTACGATAAACCGAGGCAAAGCGGACATAGGCAACCTGATCAAGATCGGCCAGTTGATCCATAATCATTTCCCCGACGACGCGGGTGGCAATTTCACTTTCACCCAAGGTTTCCAGACGTCGCTGGATGCTGTTGACGATCCGTTCAATTCGGTCTTCATCTACGGGGCGTTTGCGAAGCGCGATACTCAACGAGCGCGCGACTTTATCTCGATCAAAGGGGACCTTCTCGCCATTACTCTTAACCACGGTCAGTTCACGCAGTTGTACCCGTTCGAACGTGGTAAATCTGGACCCGCACGCCAAGCAGAACCGCCGCCGCCGAATGGCCGAATTATCTTCGGTCGGGCGCGAATCTTTAACCTGAGTATCGTCGTGGTGACAAAAAGGACAGCGCATATTTAAATTCCCCCGTTTTTGGCAGCGCGCATTCTATTTACCTCATAAATCTTGATAAATAGGAAAGGAACTACAGAGTTCCGCAACCTTAGCCTTCGCAGCATTCTCAGCCGCAGAATTATCTTCAGGATTATCCGCCAATCCATCTAACACCTCAGAAATCAGTTCCCCGACCCGTTGGAATTCAGCAGGCCCGAAACCTCGGGTGGTCGCCGCTGGTGTGCCGAGACGAATGCCTGACGTCACCATTGGTTTTTCCGGGTCAAATGGAATGCCGTTTTTGTTGCATGTCATGGACGCCCGTTCGAGGCTCTGTTCCGCGTCCCGTCCGGTCAGGCCCTTAGGCCGAAGATCGACCAGCATCAAGTGGGTATCGGTTCCGCCTGAAACGATATCAAAGCCTTTTTCAAGTAACGTTCCAGCCAGAACCTTTGCGTTTTCAGCAACGTTTGCGGCGTACGTTTTAAATTCAGGAGTTAGTGCTTCGCCTAACGCCACAGCCTTGGCAGCGATGACATGCATCAATGGCCCACCCTGAAGCCCCGGAAATACCGCTGAATTTATTTTCTTGGCCAGCCCCTCATCATTTGTAAGCACCATGCCACCCCGCGGACCGCGCAAGGTTTTGTGGGTTGTTGTCGTTGTGATGTCGGCAATGGGGACAGGTGATGGATGAACGCCAGCAGCGACAAGTCCGGCGAAATGCGCCATGTCGACGAGAAGCATCGCGCCGACCTCATCGGCAATTTTGCGGAAACGAGCAAATTCAATAACTCTTGGATAAGCCGACCCACCGGCGATGATCAGCGATGGATTATATTCCTTAGCAATGCTTTCAACTTCGTCGAAATCTATCTGGCCATCTTGCCGACGGACCCCGTACTGAACCGCATTAAACCACTTGCCAGACTGAGCCGGCGGCGCGCCGTGGGTCAAATGTCCACCAGCCGCGAGGGACATCCCCATGATCGTATCACCAGGCTTCACCACCGCCATCATGGCGGCACCATTGGCTTGAGCGCCTGAATGGGGCTGAACGTTTGCGTACTCACAACAGAACAGCTTTTTTGCCCGGTCAATAGCAATTTCTTCTGCGATATCAACGAATTTGCAGCCGCCATAATAACGCCGACCAGGGTACCCTTCGGCGTATTTATTGGTCAGCACTGTTCCTTGAGCTTCCAACACAGCCCTGGATACGATGTTTTCAGACGCGATGAGTTCGATCTGGTCTTGCTGGCGACCGAGTTCTTTGCCCACCGCAGCGGCTAATTCTGGATCAGCTTGGCTTAGGGATGCTTCAAAAAAACCATTGTGATGTTCGGTCGGGTACTCAATCTTCGCCACAGTCATTTATTGTGATTCCTCAAGGTTAACTGGGATTTGATAGCTTATCGACACGGCGCGCATGACGTCCGCCTTCGAATTCGGTGGAAAGAAAAATGTTTAAACAATCGAGCGCCAGCTCTGGCCCGATCATGCGTCCGCCAAAACAAATAACATTGGCATCGTTATGCTGCCGACTGAGCTTTGCCCCCAACGCATCATGAACAAGCGCTGCACGCACATCAGTATAGCGATTGGCCGAAATGCTGATGCCAATCCCGCTGCCGCAAATCAACACGCCCTTTGAAACTTTTCCATCCCGAATGGCTTCAGCGAGTTTAAACCCGAAATCAGGATAGTCGACGGACTCCGGTCCATCGGTACCAAGGTCGAGCACTTGGTACCCTTTATCTTCAAGGGTACCCCGTAACAACAATTTCAGCTCGTATCCCCCGTGATCACACGCAATGGCAATTGTTTCGGTTGGCATAAGTATCAGCAACTATAATGAATTACGGGTCCCAAACCCCTAGGGCTAGGAGTAAGTACCATATATCGCGCCTTTATGCCAACAGGGCACAACCTATCGCCACCACTTTTTTTTGAGTACTTAGCCAGCTACCGGTATGCATCAAATTTCCAAGTTAGTATAATAATCATTGCATATTTTTTTTTATTCGCCAGATTATTAAGTATACAAACAAGTTTAAAAGCTGATTTTGATTTACCAGGTGATTTTTTTTTATTCGAATGACAAATTATCGATTTTCTTCTCGCGTTTAATATTCTGAGAGGAATAAATAATACTTTGCCGATTAAAATTTTGTTGCTTGGAGAAATGAGATGGGACTTAAACCGGAAAAATCGGCTGAGATAGATCCTGGTGATGTCTTGCGACTATCGACTGAGATTGTTTCGTCGTATGTATCGAAAAATCAGGTCGCTCGTGAGGACCTAAAAGATCTTATTCTGAATGTCGTACAGGCTCTTACAAGCGTGGCTGGCGGTTCCACTGTTGATGTTAGGTCTACGCAGCCCCCACCTGTTTCGATTCGGAAATCAGTAACTCCCGATTACATCATTTGCCTGGAGGACGGGAAAAAGCTGAAAATGTTGAAACGCCATTTAAGAACCTATTTTAATCTAACGCCGGAAGCCTACCGAGCAAAATGGGGGTTATCACCCGATTACCCAATGGTCGCCCCCAACTACGCCAAGAAGCGATCTCAATTCGCTAAAAATTCTAAGTTGGGTAAAAAATAACGCTGGGTCATTATCAAGTTTGGCGGCGCTTTTCTCTATCTTTCCAAATGACGTAGGCCAGTTTTCGGGCTGCCATTTTCTTCAAGGCGCTAACACTGTACCCCGGTGCGCACACCATTGTGATTTCTCTACCTGTAATCGGATCAATGGCCACACACTTTCGAGCCCGCCCAACCTGATGGAACTCAAAATAGACCTTCCTTAATTTTACGTTCTTGTATTCCACGGACGTCCCAAGCGATAAAGGTTTAGCTTTGTATGATGAGCCTATATCTTACATAACTCCTTAAGAGACCGTTGCTGCAACCTAGAAATTTAGGGGAGAAAATTGGTGACTGATTCGAATGCCTTGGGACTAGGGACATATCCCGCGACACGCATGAGGCGGAACCGCCAATATGACTGGTCTCGGCGGATGACGACAGAAAATCGTCTGAGTGCTGATGATTTGATATTGCCCGTGTTCGTAATTGAAGGCGATAACAAGCGTGAAGCCATCGAGTCATTGCCGGAAGTGGACCGGGTATCGGTCGACTTGCTCGTGGATACAGCCGCACGTGCCGCAGATGAGGGTATCCCTGCCCTGGCGCTGTTTCCTTACATAGACGAAGAAATAAAAACACCCGATGCCCAAGAAGCTTATAACCCAGAAAATCTTGTGTGCCGTGCGATCAGGGCAATCAACGACGCAGACCTGGATATTGGTATAATCTGCGATGTGGCCCTGGACCCGTTCAACAGCGATGGTCATGACGGGATTGTTGAAGACGGTATTATCCTGAATGACGAAACGATTGAGGTGTTGTGTAAGCAAGCCCTTGTTCAGGCAGATGCCGGATGTCACATCATCGCCCCTTCCGACATGATGGATGGTCGCATTGGTGCGATCAGGAAGGCTCTCGATGATGCGGGACATGATCGAGTATCGATCATGTCATACTCAGCCAAGTATTCATCTGGATTCTACGATCCATTCCGCGACGCTGTTGGATCCAAGGGTTTGCTCAAAGGTGACAAAAAAACCTATCAGATGAGCCACGCGAATTCTGATGAGGCACTGCGCGAAACGGCAATGGATATTCAAGAAGGGGCTGACATGGTGATGGTCAAGCCGGGCCTGCCGTATCTCGATGTCCTATACCGAATTAAACAAACATTCGGCATGCCGACCTATGTTTATAACATCAGTGGCGAGTACGCGATGCTGCGCGCGGCCTCGGGCAATGGCTGGTTGGATTACGACAAAACGGTGATGGAGGTCCTGACAGCGTTCAAACGCGCAGGTGCCGATGGCATCTTAACCTATAGCGCATTTGATGCTGCAAGACTTATGTCAGAAATTTAATATTTCCAATTAGTTATGGGAATTAATTAAATCTTTATCAGAAGATTAAAAAAGGGGCTGGCCAGCGTACTTGTTGTGCTGATTATTGGCGCTGGCATCGGTGTTACGTGGCTTGCCACCACGCTTCCCAAGACCAAAGGGAGCGTGCATTTTGAAGGCATTCTGGGGCCAGTTCAAATCTTTCGCGACGCCCGTGCTATTCCCCATATATATGCAACAACATTGAACGAGGCCTACCGCGCCCTAGGTTTCGTCCATGCCCAAGACCGCTTTGCGCAAATGGAACTGATGCGCCGCCATGGCAGTGGAAGTCTTGCTGAGGTCATAGGTATGCGCGGTGTCCCGTCAGATCGTTTCATGCGGACATTAGGTTTTAATCGACTGGTTCAGGTTCAATTGCGGGGGCTTTCCGCATCGTCTCAGGCTGCACTCATTGCCTATGCAGACGGTGTAAATGGCTGGCTCAAAAACCGTCGAGCATCATTGCCGCTTGAAATGCAGCTGATGGGCTATACCCCCGAACCTTGGAAACCAGAGGATTCTCTAATCTGGGGTCGGGTCATGGCAATGTGGTTGAGTGGAAACTGGCGGACGGAATTCCTGCGGTTGCAATTAGTTAGCAAGCTTTCTCCTGAAAAAATTAACGCGCTTTGGCCACAAATTGATTTTAAAGATGAGATAGAACGAAACCTCGGCGCCCTCCTTCCTGCCAAATCAGCGGCGTTCTTGAATGACCTTCCTCAAATTTCAGACAGTGGTGCTTCAAATAGCTGGGTGATTGCTGGATCAAAGACTAAGTCAGGCAAGCCAATTCTGGCGAACGATCCTCATTTAGAATTCTTGGCCCCGATCATGTGGTATTTGGCGGACTTGAACACGCCGGAGCACCGACTATCAGGCGGAACCGTTCCGGGCGTGCCCTTCATCGTTCTCGGCCACAACAAACAGATCGCTTGGGGTGTCACCAGCACCCACCCTGATTTACAGGACTTATTTATAGAGACCTTGGTAGGCGGCGGATACGATTCACCCAATGGCCCAAAAGCCTTCGTTGAACGAAAAGAAATCATTCACGTTAAGGGGGACGATGATATCGAAATTACGGTGCGTGAAACCGTGCATGGGCCGATCATATCTGATGCCCTTCCGAAGTTGAAAAACGCCCTGAAGGGGAACCAAGTCCTGGCCCTCTCAGCAACATTTTTAAGACCCATTGATAGATCGCCTGATGCGTATTTCGGAATTAATACCGCACGGACCTTGGCTGAATTCAAGAAGTCTTTACGGCTTCTCCAGGCCCCTCATCTGAGTGTGACCTACGCTGATACATCTGGGAACATCGCGCGGTTTCTTCCCGGGTTGCTGCCTAAGCGAGAGAATGGCCGGGGCCAATTTCCTCAAATTGGGACAACGCCTGTTGCATCTCTTTCCCAAGAACTAGATGCCCCGCCTCAGCCAGGAGAGGGATACATAGTCGAAGCAAATAGCAATACAGTTTCAGATACTTACCCGCATTTTATTTCGGGATTTTGGGCGCCGGGGTATCGTACTGATCGGATTACATCGCTCTTGAAATCTGGGACTAATCATACCCCGGCTCAATCATGGGAGATTATGACTGACAACGTTTCTCCCTTGGCCAAACGGTTGTTGCCGTTGATGCAAAGTTTTGTCACCGGAAAGACCTATAAATCTAGCATCCTAAAATCCTGGAATGGTGCCATGGACCGCGACAAGGTCGCACCCACCCTGTTCATGAATTGGCTACGTGAGTTGAACATCGGTCTTTATGGTGACGAATTAGGGACGCTGACACCCCAGTTTCTGCGACTGAGACCCCTGTTTGTGGAAAGGGCCCTGACCACAGATCAAGATTGGTGTGATAATATTCAGACACTACCAACCGAAACATGCGCGACGGTTGTCACTGACGCTTTAAAAAAGGCGCGCTTCAAACTCTATGTTCACGATTATTCGGATCGGACCTGGGGCAAGTTCCATCGAGCCCACTTCCGTCACCCTGTGTTTTCAGCAATTCCACTACTGAATAAGTGGGCTAACTTATCCATTCCCTCAGACGGTGGTGCATTTACCGTCAACCGAGGAAACTTTAGACTCAACCGAGAAGCTAATCCCTTCCGTCACACCCACGGTGCGGGAATTCGCGCGGTTTACGATCTCGCCAACCTCAATAATTCACGGTTCGTCATTGCAACGGGTCAGTCTGGAAATATCCTCTCACCCCATTACCGCGACTTTCTAAAAGATTGGCGCGACAATAGATCGATTAAATTTGCCACCGATAAGATGGAATTACGGCGCATGGGTGCTAAGTTGTTGACGTTATTGCCCCAGAAGAAATCCCAGGAGAAAAACAAGTGAGCATCGACATCAAGGGAATAAGGGACGCGGCAAAGCTGCTTGAAGGGAAAGTCCTTCGCACGCCGAGCATTCCGTCACCTGTGTTTTCGGAAGCAAGTGGTGCCGATGTCTGGCTGAAACTTGAAAACCTACAGCATACGTCCTCGTTCAAGCCGCGCGGTGCCCTGATTCGGCTTTTGGTCCTGGATGAAACAGCGTGCCAAAACGGTGTCGTCGCTGCCTCTGCTGGCAATCACGCCCAAGGGGTTGCCTATCACGCCCAGGCCCTCGGCATAAACGCCACCATCGTCATGCCCCAAGAAACACCTTTTACAAAAATCCTGCGGACGGAAAAGTGGGGCGCAAAGGTGGTTTTAGATGGCACAGACTTATCTGAATCCGAAAATCGGGCGATTGAAATCGCTGCGCAGGAAAACCGAACCTTTATTCATCCTTACGATGATGAGGATATTATTCGCGGCCAAGGTACTGTCGGTCTGGAATTTGGAACCGATGTCCCGGACTTAGACGCCATCATCATTCCAATCGGCGGTGGTGGATTATTTGCCGGTGCCGGGACGGCCTTGAAAGCTTTAATCCCAGGGATAGAAATTTTTGGTGTGGAAGCGGCGGCCTATCCTTCCATGTCTGAAGCCGTATCCGGCGGCGATAAGCCTTCTGGCGGCGCGACTGTAGCCGAAGGCATCGCCGTTAAGCGCCCTGGCAAGCTTACCCGTCCCATCGTCGAAGCCTTGATGTCAGAAATCTTCACCGTCGGCGAAAGCGAGCTTGAACTCGCCGTAAAAAACTATCTCACCGAGCAAAAAATAGTCGTTGAAGGTGCGGGAGCAGCGCCTTTAGCGGCCCTGCTGCAAAACAAAGAAAGGTTTGCTGGGCGTAAGGTTGGCTTGATTGTGTCCGGCGGGAATATAGATTCGCGTCTGTTGTCATCAATCCTGGTTCGTGGCTTGGCGCGGGAAGGTCGCGTGGTTCGGTTGCGCGTTAGCATCGCTGATGAGCCTGGTGCCCTGGCAACAATCGCCAATGAGATCGGCAAAAAACGCGGCAATATCATCGAAGTCATGCACCAACGGATGTTCTATGACATGCCCGTAAAAGGGACAGAATTGGACTTCGTGATTGAGACCGTCAACAAAGAGCATGTCGACGAACTAATTGAGACTCTTCAAGAACTCGGCCATCAAACCAGATTGCTCAGCAGCACGTCAGAAGACGATTCTTAAAATCGCCAAATAAGCAGTTTGGTTTGCCGGCGGTCAGAAATCTCCACTGTCTCGGTCGGCGATTCGCCCGGAACCATAAACGAATTACTGATAAATATTGATCCGGGTTTCATCTCACGGCGTACCTTTTCGAACAATCGCTCCATTGGCGCTGGCGAGAGAAAAGCGTATACGACATCGAATTCAGATAAATCAATGTTCCACATATTGCCATAGCGTAGATGGATGTTTCTCTTACTCCCAAATAACGTCCGTAGCTTCGCTATTGAGAAGGGAATCGGGGCCGACTCGATGCCTGTAAACACACAATCTTCGCGAGATTTGGCTAAATACCCTAGCGTCCCGCCAATTCCGCACCCTAAATCAGCGAACGTCACCGATTGATTTTTTGGGAGTAAATCTGCCAATCCTGCCCAGGTGATTGGATTGGTCAGGTACAAAGGCACCCCTCGAATACTGTTCCAGTAAACCGCCACCAAGACAGCAAACAGGGCCAAAAATATCCATCCAGGAATTGCCAGTGTCATCGCTGCGTAGACCGATGGCGGGAATATTAAATTTATGATTTTCCACCATGAGGCCATCCCCATAGCCGCTCCAGATATTGCGGCAATACCCCCAGCTACTGCGGTCCAAGCGAAGGGGTGAACCATCGCGATAACCCCATCGGGCAGGACACCTGCGGCAATCACGACACCGATACTGCCGATCACTTGCGCGACGATTGCCTGGACGACAGGAAACCGACGGGTTCGCCGTGCAAGGTCTCTAAGGGTGGCAGGAAAGGTTGGCACGGATGATCCTCTCAATCGGCTTAAGTACCGCTGAACTGAAAGATAATCACGACCTGATTAAATGTACAAACTTGTTGGATTCTGAATTAAATTTATTAAATAGCACTTGGAGTATCGCAGACTATGCGTCTAAAGTTTTCACGCACCTAAGTTATAAAAATGTTATTTGCAGTTGCAGGGCAATAAATTGATTCCGCTTTGACAATTTTTAGACAGGAAAGCTTGATGAAATACGGAGCAACCCGTATCTTCATTTCAGAAACGTAAAGACTCAAAAGTTGTGGTGTAAGTAATTTAAGAGTGTCGGGGCGCTAAATGTTTTTCATCATCGGATTTGTATTGGTTTCAGCGTCGGTTATCGGCGGCTACGCGGCCGCAGGCGGTCACCTAGACGTTCTATGGCAGCCCTTGGAATTCGTTATTATTTTCGGAGCCATGATCGGAGGCTTCATTATTGCCTCGCCCAAACAAGTTCTCGGTGGGGTCGGCAAGGCTTTAGGTGGTACGCTGATCAAGGGACCGTCATATACCAAGGCAAGTTATCTAGAACTTATTGGTTGTCTTTATGCGGTCTTTCGTGTTGCCAAATCAAAGGGCGATCTGGCATTGGAATCGCATGTTGAAAAACCTGAAGACAGCACGCTCTTTGGCAATTTTCCGAAATTCGCAAAAGACCACCATGCACTTGAATTTCTCTGTGACTATCTCCGAATGTTGACCCTTGGCACCAGCAACGCTTACGAAGTCGAAGCCGTCATGGACATGGAACTCGAAAGCCATCATGAGGAAATGCATGCAATCTCGGGGGCAATCGACGACATGGGACAAGCGGCCCCGGCATTCGGGATTGTTGCCGCTGTTCTTGGCGTTATTCACACAATGGGTTCGATTACCGAGCCCCCCGAAGTATTAGGCCACCTGATTGGTGGCGCCTTGGTTGGAACGTTCGCCGGTATCTTAATGTCCTACGGCTACCTTGGGCCGATGGCTAAATCAGTTGCTACCAGCCATGCCTCTGATGCAAAATATTTGGAGGTCATCAAGGCCGCGGTCATTGCTCATATGCAAGGGTATGCGCCACAGGTTTCTGTTGAATTCGCTCGTAAGATAATTCCTGGAAATATGCGCCCGACCTTTGCTGAGGTTGAAGATATGGTCCAGAATCTACCGTCAGATGCGGGTTAATTTTGCCACTTATTGGGTTGATAAGGTATGACTGAAGGCTCTGAAGCCTCAATCATCATCAAGAAGGTTAAAAAGGGCCATGGTGGTGCCCATGGCGGTGCCTGGAAACTAGCCTACGCCGACTTCGTGACCGCCATGATGGCATTCTTTCTGCTGATGTGGCTGTTGAATTCAGTTACCCAAGAACAGTTAGAAGGCATTGCCAACCACTTCGCGCCGACAGCGGTTTCTCAATCGAATAGTGGTGCTGGCGACGTCTTGGGCGGCAAGGTTCTTTCCGAAGAAGGTGCACAGACCGCCGAGTCATCACGTTCGAGTATTGCCCAGGATCTCCCTCCTCCCAAGGCAGGAGAAGGTAGCGGCGGCCCGAACACCCAGTCCAGCACTGAAGAAGCCGAAGAAGTTGCTAAGGCAAAGGAAGAAAAGCAGTTCGAGGAAGCCAAAAAAGAACTCGAAGAAAAGATTAAGAGCAACCCCTCCTTCCGACGTTTGGCCAAGAGTTTATTGATCGACAACACCCCTGAGGGCCTTCGAATTCAAATCGTTGACCAAGACGGTCTCGCCATGTTCCCCAGCGGCAAGGCAACCATGTACCTACATACCAAACGAGTCGTGGAAATGGTTGTGGGCGTCATCGAAAAAATGACGCAGAAGCTTGCGATTTCTGGCCATACTGACTCGGTGAAGTTTGGATCCGGTGCCGGTTATACCAACTGGGAGTTATCTGCGGATCGGGCTAATGCTGCCCGTCGGGCCTTATTGGAATTCGGCTTGGACCCAACACGACTCGGTCGTGTCGTCGGCAAGGCAGCAACAGATCCATTGCTTAAGGACAATCCCAAGGCGGCCCGGAATAGGCGTCTCAGCATTATTCTGCTGCGGGGGACTGGAACTGGAGCCAAAGCCAAAAAGGCTGCTCCGGCAAAGTCCGAGGCCCTTCCCGGGCTTGACGACATTCAGAAAAAACAGTTGCAACAGTAGATCGCGCGCTATTTTCCATGTTACGGTTTCCTCCTCTCGACTTATTTTATTTACGCGGGTATTTGAGGGGGCGATGAAACACCAACCGCTTCACGGGTCTCGGTTCTTTTTTGCAACGGCCCCGTTGCCGTGTCCGTACCTGCCTGACCGTGTTGAACGCCGGGTGGTTACGGAATTGGTGGGTCGCGAGGCTGCACACTTCCACGATGTTCTCTCTAACGCGGGTTATCGTCGCAGTCATTCGGTTGCTTATACGCCGGCCTGCCCAGATTGCGATGCCTGCGTCGCCGTGCGGATTGTCAGTGACAAATTCGTCGCGACGCGCTCGATGAAGCGGGTTTCTAAAGCGAATGCTGGTTTAACCGTAAATGAGCGCGAGCCAATTGCGACAGAAGAGCAATACGCCCTGTTTCGGCTTTACCAACAATCGCGCCATGCATCTGGCGACATGGCGCGTATGGACTTTGTTGATTACCGGGCATTGATCGAAGAAACCCCAGTTGAATCAACAGTTTTGGAATTCCGGGATTTTGAGGGATGTCTGGTCGGGGCTTGCTTGATTGATCGGGTTGCGAATGGCCTTTCTGCTGTCTACAGCTTTTTCGATCCGGATTTAAGTTCGCAGAGTTTGGGAACGTACATTATTCTGTGGCTGATAGAGCATGCCAAAAAGCAAGAATTACCCTATGTCTATTTAGGATTCTGGGTCGATGAATGCGATAAGATGTCCTACAAAGCGAAATTCCAACCGCTGGAACACTACTCCCCATCTGGCTGGAAATTATTAAGCGAATCGCCGGAATAACTCACTTAATTCAATTACTTGAATTATTACCTTAAGGTGTCACGAAAACTTATTCGTGCGGGCAAATCCGGTCGGTGGCATGTATCCAGCCTGTGCACGCTTACCTGTCCAACGCAGGAGATCGGTTTCAGTCCGCATCCGTCCGACGCCAGCCTGCCAGGTTAACCCGTCTTCCAATTTAAATGTTTGAACATCGCTCAGACCGCCATCTTTGTAACGTTGCAAAATGACCCCGCGCCCACGGCTCATCACCGGCAGATCATCGAGCCTAAATATCAAAAGCTTTCGGTTCTCACCAATGATCGCAATAGAATCAGCATCAGGGCTAACGAACTTACAAATAGCTGCTTCTTCATCACCGCCCAAATTTAGAACCTGTTTGCCGTTTTTCGTCTGCGCGATGATCTCTTTTTCTTCGACGATGAATCCGCGCCCGCGATCTGATGCAACGACCAGACGCCGTTCTGAATCATGAACAAAAATGTTTATGAACTCCGCGTCATTCTGCAGATCAATGGAAAGCCGCAAGGGTTCACCATGGCCGCGTCCACCCGGCAGCTTATCGCAGCCGACGGTGTAGAATCTCCCGTTGGTGGCAAAGACGATAAGCTTGTCTGTCGTCTGCGCGTGGAATATGAATTTCTCTTTGTCGCCGTCTTTGTATTTCATGTCCGACGGGTCGCCGACATGGCCGCGCACGGCACGAATCCATCCCTTCTCCGAACAAACAACAGTGATGGGTTCACGTTCAATCATCGCTTCCAAGGGAACCACAACGGCTGTGGGAGCATCACCAATAACAGTTCGCCGCTTTCCAAGTTCTGTCTTGGTACTAAATTGTTTTCCGGTTGCAGAGATTTCATCAGAAATAACGGACCAACGTTTTTTCTCGTCTCCTAACAGAGACTTAAGTCCTGACATTTCCTCGTTAAGGCGGTCATTTTCTTGCTGAATTTCTATTTCTTCGAGCTTACGTAACTGACGCAGGCGCATATTCAGAATGGCTTCCGCCTGCACGTCGCTGAGCTTGAACGCTTTTATCAGTTCTGCCTTGGGCTCGTCGGTCTCGCGAATGATGCGAATGACCTCATCCAAGTTCAAAAACGCGATCAGCATGCCGCCAAGAATTTCCAACCGATGCTCTATTTTCTGCAATCGATTGCGGCTGCGGCGTTCCAGCACATCCATGCGATGCGCTAAAAACGCGTTCAAAACCTCCCGCAGTTTCATGACCCGAGGGGTCTGCCCGGCGTCCAGAACATTCATGTTCAAGCTGACCCGGGTTTCAAGGTCAGACTGACGGAACAATTGCTCCATCAACATATCTGGATCAATCGATCGCGTCTTGGGTTCCAAGATTAAACGCACTTCAGTCGTCGATTCATCGCGGACATCGGCCAATATTGGCAGCTTCTTGGCGTTCAACAGTTCGGCGATCTTCTCAATGAGCTTTGATTTTTGAACTTGATACGGAATTTCCGTGACGACGATCTGATAAAGCCCCCGAGGCAGCTTCTCAACTTCCCACTTGGCGCGCAGCCGGAACCCACCTTTACCTGTCTTGTAGGCTTCTAAAATAGCGTCTGGGGCCTCTACCAAGACACCGCCCGTGGGGAAATCAGGACCCGGGATGAATTCCATCAGCTTTTCAAAGCCGGCATTCGGGAACTTGATCAGGTGCAATGCTGCACGGCAGAGCTCGGCTATGTTGTGCGGTGGAATGTTTGTCGCCATGCCAACGGCAATGCCAGCGGCACCATTGGCCAACAAATTGGGATAACTGGCAGGGAGAACGGCGGGTTCTGATTCTTCGCCGTCGTAGGTCTCGACAAAATCAACGGTGTCTTCGTCGATGCCTTCCATTAAGGCCAAAGCGACCTCTGTCAGGCGCGCTTCGGTATATCGCATGGCCGCTGCGTTATCACCGTCGATGCTGCCAAAGTTGCCTTGCCCGTCCACGAGCGGATAACGCACTGCGAAGTACTGAGCCAAACGGACCATCGCGTCATAGACCGCGACATCGCCGTGGGGGTGGTATTTGCCAATAACATCACCGACCACGCGCGCACATTTTTTGAAGCCCGATTTCGGGTCCAACTTGAGTTTCAGCATGGCATACAGAAGGCGCCGATGGACCGGCTTCAATCCATCGCGCACATCCGGCAGGGACCGCGACATGATCGTCGACAAGGCATAGGATAGATAGCGCTCGCCCAAGGCCTCCGCGAGCGGCGCGTTGCGTATATCACCTGTCGGTTCGTTGGCTGTCGTCATGGCATGTATTACCTTGTGGTATCTCTATATATAGCGGCCTTCAACATAAAACCCTCAACCCCTCGTGTCTATCCTTCTCAGCGAGGTTTCTTGCGAAGGGATTCAATTAAACGGTCTCGGGCACCAGGAAAGGTCCCGCCACGATGGTCGTCAAGAAACCGGGACAGGAAATAGCCCGTCAGTTCAAGACCTTTCAAGATATCGTCCGGACTGGCCGATTTGCTGTCTTCAATTAAGAATTCGGGGAGAGGCAGCAGCTTTGATTTATAGGGTGCCCCTGCCCCTGCTGAAACCGCTCGGCCTGACTTAGGTGAAACGTAAATGAGGTCTTCTGTTTGTTCGGTTGCGGCACAGCTAGATAAATCCAGGCCGTAACCTAACTCTGACAATAGGTACAACTCCCATTTAACGTAGTTTTCTTGCCAATCCTGACCCGGCAGCGTTTCCATCATTTCGACTAAGGCTGAAAATATACCGGGCTCATCGACACGTTCTGGCAAGGTTGAATTGGCAACCGCGCAGTACGAACTCAAGGCGGCCAGTCGAGCCGGGTCATCCAGTACCGCCGACGAATATGCGCGTTCCATCTCACAGGTGAAGGACCCGAGTTGTTCTTCTAGCCGCGCACGCCATGTCACTTGAAGTAAATTGCCCGGTTGGAGTAACGGGCTTTTTCGTTTTCCAGAACCACCCCGAACAAGGCCCGCATGCCGCCCATGGGATTCGGTTAATAGGGTGACGATCGCCGACGATTCGCCGTGCTTGTGAACGTTAATTACGATCCCGTGGTCAGTCCAGTCCATTTTGGCCAATCCATTCGGCCAACCCATAAGGTTAAACCATAAGGTTTTCTGGCGATTCGCAAAGGTTTAGGACTTGTCCTTAAGCCTAGGCATTAAAGTCCAAATTCCATTCTCGATAGCGATCTGGGTCGTCGCCCCATTTGCCTTTAACTTTAATAAACAGGAACAGATGAACTTTTGTTCCGATAATGTCTTCGAGTTCGAGTCGAGATGCTTCGCCAAGTGCTTTGATTCTTGAGCCCTTTTTGCCAAGCACGATTCCCTTTTGGCTATCGCGCTCTATATAGATGATCTGCCGGACCTTAACCGATCCATCTTCAAACTCTTCCCAACTCTCTGTCTCCACAGTTGAAGCATAGGGCAGTTCTTCGTGTAGCTGTTCGTAGAGTTTTTCTCTTGTGATCTCAGCGCTGAGCAAACGAAGCGGCATGTCGGAAATTTGATCTTCCGGGAACATCCACGGACCCTCTGGGACTTGGCCTGCGAAGAACGTCAATAGTTCCTCTACCCCGTCTCCGTTTTCGGCTGAGACCATGAAGGTCTCGCCAATTTCCCAAGTCTGGTTTATGTCGGATGCAAGCTGTAAGAGGTTAGGCTTCTTGACCAAGTCAATTTTGTTCAAAACCAAATCCGGTTTTATTTTCAATTCGTTAAGCTTCTTTAAAATTGCGCGGGAGTTCTTGTCGACGCCGCCTTTACTGCTATCGATTAGGACGATGGTTCTGTCCGCTTCTGCACTTCCCGACCAAGCGGAAGCAACCATCGCACGATCCAGGCGCCGTCGCGGCTCAAAAATTCCCGGCGTATCCATCAGAACTATTTGACTATTTTCGCTTAAGCAGATTCCCAGTACCCGTGTTCGGGTGGTCTGAACTTTGTGACTGACGATAGACACCTTCGATCCGACAAGCCGATTGACCAAGGTCGACTTACCGACGTTGGGCGCACCAACAACGGCGATATAGCCGCAACGCGGGGATGCTTGATCATCGGTCATTGGTTGGATCCAGTTGTTCGAGCAAATGTTTCGCGGCTTCTTGTTCGGCAGAGCGTTTGGATTTCCCTTGGCCTGTCGCCTCACGTCCATCATTCAACGACACTTGAACTGTAAAAATGGGGGCATGTGCGGGACCCTCGCGACCTGTCTCGACATAAATTGGAAGCGGCATACCGCGGCCCTGCCCCCATTCCTGCAATGCCGTCTTTGCATCCATCGGCGGTCTCAGATCAGCGTCCATCAACGCCGTCCAATGGCGCAGGATGAATTCAGAGGCGGGTTCATAGCCGCCATCCAGATAGATCGCCGCGATAAGCGCCTCGCACGCGTCTGCAACAATGCTATCCTTGGCTTTCTCAGTAGCCGCGTCACGTTCCGATTGAGACAGATTTAAATGCTCTATAATGCCTAGCTTTCCACCAACTACCGCCAAGGCTTCCCGGCGCACCAAGGCCGTAAATCGTCGTGCCAGATGTCCCTCAGGCTCATCTGGAAAGGTGCTGTAAACCAGATCTGCAATTGTAAGCCCAAGAACTCGATCCCCTAAAAATTCAAGGCGTTCATTTGATTCATTTTGTTGGCCGCGACCGCCCGCGACACTCGAATGAGTCAAGGCAAGCTCGAGCAAGTCCTGACGCTTAAAAGTATATTCGAGCTTGTTTTCAAGCTGTTTCATTTAATTTTCGTGGCCAATATGCGCGAATACAACGTTCTTCGCGCTAGTTAATTCCGGTGAAGAACCGCCCAAACCTTAGGCTCTTCGGCCATTCCCAAAAGAGCCACCCGTTTCCATCAACTGAAAAGAACAGAACTTCAGCACGACCGACCAAGTTAACCTGGGGAACGAAACCAACATCAGGAAATCGGCTGTCGTTGGAATGGTCCCGGTTATCACCCATCATAAAGTAATGGCCCTTCGGCACTGTGTATACAGAGGTGTTGTCGGCGGGAAAATCATCACCAGATTCCAAGATGTAATGTTTGACGCCATTTGGTAAAGTTTCCAAAAACCGGGATTGCTGAATCGGCCGTCCGCGGTCATATGAGATATGCAGATCAACAAATTGCCGATCTACCGGCTTGTCATTGATATTTAAAATTCCACCGACGACTTGGATTTTGTCACCAGGAAGGCCAACGATGCGCTTGATATAGTCGGTTGCATTATCGCTGGGCGTTTTAAATACGGCGACGTCTCCCCTTTCCGGCTCATCTACGAGAATACGATCGCTAATCAGAGGCAGGGAAAACGGCAGGGAATATTTACTATACCCATAAGAAGACTTTGAAACAAAAAGGTAATCCCCGACCAGCAGTGTTGGAAACATAGATCCACTTGGGATGTTAAAGGGCTCGTAGGCGAAGGTTCTAATAACCAAGGCTATCAAGATGGCATATATGACAGTGGTGACGGTCTCGCGTGTGCCGCTTTGGCTATTCTTCGACATCCAGGAACTAACTATCTCTTTGAGGAATAAGTAATATTGCGGCGATCAATACAGCACGAATGGAGGGTGTTCAAGCGGGTTCAGCGGATATCACGACCATGGCATGGGCCATTGGGTATTCATCGGTCAGGCTGATGTCGATTTGTGCTGTCATACCAATGGGGGTCAAGGAGTTGAGTTTGGCCAAAGCACCGCCCGTCAGAACCATGTAGGGTTTCCCGGACGGCAAATTTTCTACACCCAAATCTCGCCAAAAGACGCCTTCCCGAAATCCGGTCCCGAGCGCCTTTGCACACGCCTCCTTTGCGGCATAAAACATGGCGTAGCGATTGGCAGGGGCATCTCGGCGGATAGCTTTTGTACGTTCTAAGTCGGTATAAATTCGATCCGTAAAGCGGTCGCCAAACCGTTCCAGGGTTTTCTCAATCCGCCGAATATCGCACAAGTCAGTTCCTATTCCGATAATCATACCAATGCCTTAAAAGACTTTCCTAATATACTGTCAAGCGTGCTTCTCGGATCAATTTCTTCATTTCCTTGATGGCGTCCGGCAGTCCAGTAAAGATCGCCTCGGCAATAAGAAAGTGACCAATATTGAGTTCACGAATGTTGGGGATCCCGGCGATTAGTTTTACCGAGTTGAACGTGAGACCATGCCCCGCGTGACATTCGATGCCCATGCGGTCGGCCAATTCAACCGCGGCCCGAATTTTCTCCAACTCTGCTAGGCGCGCCTCACCTGTTAGATCGCAATAGGTGCCGGTGTGGAGTTCAACGACGGGAACACCCAAATCCTGGGCGGCTTCCAACTGCGCGGTTTCAGGCGCAATAAACAACGAAACTCGAATACCCGCGTCCTTTAGCTCAGCAACAGTATCCGCCAGCTTCGCGCCACCCCCAGCCACGTCTAATCCGCCTTCTGTCGTACGTTCCTCGCGCTTTTCCGGCACGATACAGGCGGCATGGGGGCGGTGGCGAACGGCGATTGCCGTCATTTCAGTCGTTGCCGCCATTTCCAAATTCAGGGGTACGTCGATTTTGTCCATGATCCGGGCAATGTCTTCATCAACGATGTGACGGCGGTCTTCGCGGAGGTGCGCGGTAATGCCATCTGCACCCGCCTCCGCTGCCATGATCGCCGCCCGCGCAGGATCAGGATATGCACCGCCTCTGGCATTTCGCACAGTAGCGACATGATCAATGTTAACACCGAGGCGGGGAACCAATGTCATTTTGCTTCCTCCTCCTTTTTTAATGATGCGGTACGGCGCTGAATGCGGTTGTGTTGGTAATTTTTAATCAAAGGCCTCAAGGCCCAATAAAATGCAAACCACGTGACAATAACGGTCGGCACACTGCCAATCAGCATGGATCGAAAAATCGGCCAGCCAGATTCGGCCACCACAGCAAAATTAAATTTTAAAGTGGCCTCTATCATCTGACTGAAAAGATGGGCAAAATCCGGGTCGACAGTCCCATTGCTATGGTGAAATGGATCGAGAATTTTACCGGTTTCGTAAATCCAAACCCAAATAAACGGAAATGTCCATGGATTTCCAACGGCGGTACCAATCGCCGATGACAAGATGTTAGCGCGCATGATCCACGCCCAGATGCCACCCAAGATAAAATGCAGTCCAACAAATGGCGTAAACGATATCGCAGCACCACAGGCAAAGCCACCTGCCAGGGTATAGGGCGTCCCCGGCAATCGTGCGAGCCTGTGAAAGATGTAACTAAAGGACCGTCGCCAACCAGATTGCGGCCAGACAAAGCCGCGTAATTTAGAAGGAAGCGATGGTTTTTGTCGGCGACGGAACATGACACACCCAAGAAAAATACGTCTAAGTATCTAATTTAAAGAAATAATTTTAACTTCTCGCCCGTTCCACAGAATTGATCGATGGAATTCCCCTGAGAGCAGCAATGATATTGGTCAGATGTTTCACGTCTCTCACTTCAATATCAATAACTAATTCAAAAAATTGCGGTGATCGACCGACAGTTTTAAGATTGCTGATGTTGCCACCATTGTTTGCAATCACGGTCGACAGTTTCCCCAAGGACCCAGGTTCGTGCAGCACTGTTACGTTGACCCGTCCGACGGCCTCAACAAGTTCATCACTTTCCTGATCCCAAGCAACATCCAACCAAAGGTCCTCTTCGATCTCTGATTGTTCCAGTGCTTCGCAATCTATTGTGTGAATATCCAATCCCTTGCCTGGAAAAGCGACGCCGACAATTCTATCGCCTGGCAACGGATGGCAGCAGTCTGCAAAGTGAACGGCCATACCAGGGATCAATCCTTTAATTGGAATTGAACTTTCGCCGCCTTGTTGATCCCTCCTAGCGGTCAAGTCGACGACATTCTTTTCGACCTTGGCGTCAGGCTTTAAGCCCGGGAAGACGGCTTCCAGGATTTCTCGTCCAGTGCGATGGCCATCGCCAACCGATTGAAAAATATCATCGGGGGTTTCGGCTTTAAACGTTGTAAGAACTGATTCCAACGTTTTCTCTGTAAACTCATATCCCTCCCCCGCATAGGCCCGTTCCAAAATTGCACGGCCTAGTTTGATGTATTCATCCCTTTCTTGTGCGTGCACAAATCGGCGAATGCGCGACCGTGCCTTACCTGTGACGATAAAGCGTTCCCAAGTCGGTGACGGGGTCTGGGCTTTGGAGGTGATGATATCGACCTGGTCGCCATTTTCCAGCTGGGCATCCAAGGGAACAATGCGGCCATTGATCTTTGCCCCGACACACCGGTCGCCGATTTCGGTGTGCACCGCATAGGCGAAATCAACCGCTGTTGCACCTAATGGAAGATTGATGATGTCGCCCTTCGGCGTGAAGCAAAACACCTGGTCTTGGAACATCTCCAACTTGGTGTGTTCTAGGAAATCATCTGGACCAGCGGCGTTATCAAGAATTTCCAGAAGCTCCCGCAGCCAACGGTACCGCCGGCCATCTGTCTTTTCTGAGTTTTGTTTGTAGGTCCAGTGGGCGGCGACACCAAATTCGGCGACCTCGTTCATGTCGCGGGTTCTAATTTGGACTTCAATGCGGTGCCGGGCCGGGCCGATGACACTTGTGTGCAGGGATTTATAGCCGTTCGGTTTCGGGGTGCTGATATAATCTTTAAACCGCCCTGGAACGACGGGGTATGCGCCGTGCAAGGATCCCAACGCCCGGTAGCAATCTTCTGGAAAATCTAAGATGACGCGGAACGCGATTATATCAGAAAGTTGTTCGAAGCTTATATTCTTATGACGCATTTTTCGCCAGATCGAATATGGCGTTTTCTCTCGTCCAACGATTGTCGCCTTGATACCGCTCTTCTTAAGAGTGTCGGTTAGCTCGTTGATGATCCCTGGAACCAGGTCTTCGCCCTCTTCCTTCAAGAAGTTTAATCTCGCCAGAATCGACGCCCGCGCATCAGCGTTAATTTCAGCGAACGATAGGTCCTCTAGCTCCGACTTCATTTCCTGAATGCCGATGCGTTCGGCCAAGGGCGCGTAGATCTCCATGGTCTCAATGGCGATGCGGCGGCGTTTCTCTGCGCCTTTAATGTGGTGCAAGGTCCGCATGTTATGCAGTCGGTCGGCGAGTTTAACCAGCAACACCCGAATGTCTTCCGACATGGCGAGGAGAAATTTCCGAAAATTTTCCGCCTGCTTGGAATCTTCGGACTGGAGTTCTATGCGGGTAAGCTTGGTCACACCATCGACTAAGCCAGCGACCTCGTCACCGAACTGACGTTGGATATCGTCGGCAGTTGCCAGGGTATCTTCGATTGTATCGTGAAGCAGGGCGGTAATTATTGACGCGCCGTCGAGCTTAAACTCGGTCAATATACCGGCAACTTCGAGGGGATGGGAGAAGTAAGGATCACCGGAGGCTCGCTTTTGCTTACCATGGGCCTTCATCGAATAAACGTAGGCTCGGTTTAGAGCATCCTCATCGGCCCCTGGATCGTACGCCTTAACCCGTTCCACCAATTCGAACTGACGGATCATGGTGCGCGCGTCCTAACATTTTTATATTGGGCCGCTGATAGCGCCCAAATTTAGAGCCGTGGGTTATACCTATTTTCTATTTAGCGATCTCGTCCGAGTCAGAATCATCAGCTGCTGGCATTTCGAGAGCAACTTCGTCTAGCGGAGCCTCAACTTCACCACCGATATGAATCTCCAATGATTCTTTTTTAGCTGGCGCACCGAATGAATCCCCAATGACTTCATCTTGAAGAGCGTCCATGTCCATATCCTCGTCAACGGGTTCATCGACTTCAACAAACTTCTGCATGCCTTTTACCAAGGTCTCTTCCAAGGTATCGAGTTCAACCAAATCGTCAGCAATTTCACGCAATGCAACGACGGGATTTTTATCGTTATCGCGTTCCAATTCCAATTGCGACCCTGCTGAAATGTTTCGCGCCCGCTGAGCAGCGATCATAACAAGCTCAAACCGGTTGGGAATTTTGTCGATACAATCTTCAACGGTAACCCGTGCCATAACTTTAATTCTCCACTGGGGAAACGGTAATTAAAAATAGGTGCCCACCAACAAAGCTGGTAAGCGAGCCGTTTATATATTTTGCACATTACCTTAAATCAAGGCAAATGAACGAATTTCGCTCCTTATCATACCCAGAAATTTATTAAGATGGCGGCACCCATTCCGTCTTAAAGGCCCCTTCCCCATCGGTCATTTTTTTTATCTCTATTGGCTGAGGTAAGTTCTTTATCATTCGAGATACAGAATTACCCGTCTCTGGGTGACGCCAGTCAGGCGCGATATCGCGAATTGGATATAAAACGAAGGCTCTCTCGAAAAGCCTCGGATGGGGAAGAATTGGATCCGATTCGGCGTCCGTTACCACACCATTGTATGCCAATATATCTAAATCTAAAGTTCTAGGTGCGTTTTTTACCGATCTCTTCCGACCAAATTTCTGTTCAATCACAAAAAGTTGTTCCAAAAGTTCTATTGGATTCAATTCCGTGGTGATGGCGCAAACACCGTTTACGTACCATGGTTGGTCAGAAGGTGGCCAAGGTGGGGACTGATACCATGAGGAATACCTGTTTATTTTCAGACCTCTATGTTCCATTTCTACCATAGCGGCGCCACAGGTCTCGCGAAGCGAACTAAAGTTCTGAACCTTTAAATTAGTTCCCAGTCCAATTATAATCATTCGAAATAATTACCCAGTTTACTTGAATATATGTATAATGAGGGCTAACTATACAGCTGCGTAGTGATTAGGTGATGCAAGGTTTTGAGGGGAACCGGGCACATTATTTATCTTATTACTATAGTAAAAAAAACTACTCGACACCATTTTAACACATTGAAATTTTGAGGACACTATTATGCCTTTTTATCCCGCAGAACGCGTTGGACTTTTTATTGATGGATCTAACCTTTACGCGTCAGCCCGGGCATTGGGCTTTGATATCGATTACAAACGGCTTCATCAGTATTTTTCCAATCAAGCTAATTTGGTTCGAGCCTACTATTACACCGCCTTGTTGGACGAGCAGGAATATTCGCCAATTCGACCGCTTGTGGATTGGTTGGATTACAATGGCTACAACGTGGTTACCAAGCCAGCCAAAGAATTCACCGATGCGACGGGCCGACGCAAGATCAAAGGAAACATGGATATCGAACTTGCTGTCGATGTCCTTGAATTGAGCGCCAGCCTGGATCACGTCGTAATATTTTCCGGTGATGGCGATTTCAGACGGCTTGTTGAAGCCGTTCAATCGCGGGGTGTACGCGTGTCAATTGTCAGCACTTTGAAGTCTCAGCCACCAATGGCGGCCGATGAACTGCGGCGTCAGGCGGATAACTTTATTGAGCTGACCGATTTAAAAGATGAGATTACGCGTGTCGGCGGGCAGCAATCTCACGTTCAACAACCTCCGGAACAAATTGTTGCTGAAGACCTCGATGAAATTGACGAGGACGATGATGAGAATTCCGCAATTAGCGATCCTCAGGCCTATTTAGAGACCGCTTAGTTATCTAATTATCAGGACAACGGGACCCTTGAACGACTCTCTCGACGGTTTTTCCGAGCCTGCTTCTGGCTGTGTCTTGTGCCCAAGGCTTGTCGCGTACCGGTCTGGCAACAAAGAAAAATACCCCGACTTTTTTAACGCACCTGTGCCTTCTTTTGGTAGCCCCAATGCAGTGTTTTTAATTGTTGGATTAGCGCCGGGATTAAAGGGAGCTAATTGGTCCGGTCGACCCTTCACCGGTGATTATGCGGGAGATCTGCTTTATAGCACCCTCACCTCCTTGGGTTTTGCAACGGGGACCTACGGTGCCCACGCAGACGATGGGTTGGTTTTGAACAGCACCCAAATCACCAATGCGGTGCGGTGTGCACCTCCTCAAAATAAGGTCGTCGCGCAAGAAATCGGCGCCTGCGGAAAATTCTTAAGTGCCGAAATCACGGCGCTGACAAATTTAAAAGCAATCCTTGCTCTTGGCACTGTTGCCCATGGTGCGGTTTTAAGAAACCTAGATGTGCGTAAAAAGGATTACCCTTTCGGCCATGGGGCGCGTCATGTCTTGCCAGATGGGGTCATGTTGTTCGACAGCTATCACTGTTCGCGTTACAACACGAATACAAATCGCCTGACGGAACAAATGTTCCAAGACGTCTTCATCGAAATCCGAAAATATATAGACCTTTAAAAACTTGTGGATTGCCGTTTTTGGGAACGGACGGTAGTTTCCTTGCGCGAAACAACTAAGCACAACTGCGGAGAAGCTATCTATGCAAATGGTCTGCCTTGATCTCGAAGGAGTTCTGGTCCCGGAAATCTGGATTGAATTTGCCGAACTCACCGGCATTGATGAATTAAAAGCGACGACACGCGATATCCCAGATTACGACGAACTGATGCGTGGACGGTTGGATATTCTCCAGCGCAACAACCTCAAAATGGCCGACATTCAAAAGGTCATCGACGATATGTCACCGATGGACGGTGCCCATGAGTTCCTCAATTCAATTCGCTCTAAATTTCAATTGGTGATCTTGTCTGACACCTTTTACGAATTCGCCCAGCCTTTAATGCGCAAGCTTGGGTGGCCAACGCTGTTCTGTCATCGTTTGACCATTGATGAAACGGGAAATGTGAGCGACTACAACCTTCGCCTTCGCGACCATAAACGCCAAGCGGTTATCGCCTTTCATAACCTGAACTACACGGTGTTTGCGGCGGGGGATTCCTATAACGACACGGCCATGTTGGGTGAAGCCAATCACGGGTTCCTGTTCCGGGCCCCAGAGAACGTCGTCGACGAATTTCCCCAATTCCCGGTACTTACAGAGTACAGTGATTTAGAAAGTGCGTTTATTAAAGCTGGTGAGGCAGTCACCGGGGAATAATCCTGTGGGACAGATCGTAAATCTCAACAAAGTCCGGAAGCAAAAGTCCCGAGTAGAAAAAAAGGCTCGGGCTTCTCGCAATCGAATTACTCACGGCCAATCCAAAGCGAACAAGCAAATTGCTGAAAAATCGGTTCGTCGGGACCAGCGGGAACTCGATGGAAAGGCACTCAAAAACACCCCTTCCAAAGACGACTAAGAAATGATTCTCCACGTTCCGTCAGGCTGACGGCAGGCTGTTCCCACACTGTATTCATCCCATCCACCAACATTAATTGTGGATTTGTACTCCCGGCAGTAAGCACCAGATGCGCGGTCGCGACCTTCGCGGGTCGTTTCATAGGATCCAAAATTTCGTGAATTAGGATTGTTCCAAGCGATCCGCTGTCCTACAGGCGCAGACATGGCCCGTGCATACGCCCGTCGGGCCCGCCTACGATCAGCTCTATCAAGAGAACGGCCGATTTCACTGCCAAGATAAGCGCCACCTAAAGCACCTAGGGCGACAGTTGCAAGCCGGCCTCGGCCTTTGCCCATATTGGCACCGGCCAATGCTCCCAAACCAGCCCCGGCAAGGGTTCCAAATTGTTGCTTTGGACCTACGCCATTTGTTTGGCAGGCCGAAAGAAAAAGAGTGGTGATAACAATAAGAGCAAGTTTAGGGGACTTCATGGGCGATTCTCCTATCGAACAATTTTGGTCTCCCCCGACCGCTTGAGCTTTGCTCATTGATTATTTTTATATTTATAATTACATATAATTTTAATGTCAATATCGAATTTTGTTTTTATTCACCAATGCCGATAATTGGCTATTTTATTGACGTTTTGACACATAATTGAAGAGGTCTGGCCCATAATCTTAATGTTATAAACGAGACAAAGTCATATTTAATTAGGATTTTAATTGTAAATTAGAATTGAATAATGCATGTTCTTAACCATCATCAGCCTTAACAGCCGGAACCGATGACAGTGAAATATAATGATGAGCAACGCCGCGAGTATCTGATCATGACCGATAAGATCGGCATGGGGTGGGTTGAGATATTTGAAGGTAATACCGAATTTTATTCTGCGGCTTATTGGGACTTGCTCACAGGTATTTGGCGCCAAAAGGGGCCGGTCCGGAAAACCGATGCATTAGGGTTTATGAAAGCGATTAAGAGCGCCCACACCGCAGGTAAATATGTCGAGTCGGCTTTGTCGTATGAGTTGCTGGTTGAAATGGATAATCCAGAGGATGCGCGGTCCAAACTCCTGACTCTATCGGATGATATGCGGGGCAAGCTGGATAATTTCTTTGACAATGCGGTGAATGAAGTTCGCAAAGCTAACCGGACAATTGATATTAAAGGCCCCTCCCCTGAAGACCTCTGAGCATTATTTATCATTGCCCCCATATAGCACCTGGTAATGAATTCTTTACCTAGATCGCGTTCCATAGCCACAAATGGTTATCGTGCCATCGTATCTTCTATAAAGGGTTGCGACAGATGAGTGATTTCGACTACGACCTGTTTGTTATTGGTTCTGGCCCCGGTGGGCAACGTGCCGCAATCCAAGCCGCCAAGCTGGGAAAACGGTGTGCCTTAGCTGAATACCAGGACGTTGTCGGCGGCGTGTGTATAAACACGGGTACCATCCCTTCAAAAACCATGCGCGAAGCGGCCATGCATTTATCCGGTTATGGAGAGCGAAATGTCTATGGTGCGTCCTACACCGTGCAACAGAACATCACCATGCGCGATTTGCATTTTCGAACCAATCACGTCATTAGAAATGAGATCGATGTTGTTCGCCATCAGTTGCAACGAAATGGCGTTGAAATGTTGTCCTGCATGGGCACTTTCGCGGACCCGCACACCATTCGTCTGATGGATGGAACCGGTCACCGTCAGGAAGTAACGGCCGAAAATGTTATCATTGCTGTTGGCACCGATACTGCTAAAGACGAACACATCCCTTTTGATGGTCAACGAATCTTCACCAGTGATGACATTCTGACCCTGAAAAAGATTCCAAAATCTATGGCCGTTGTTGGTGCCGGGGTCATCGGCAGTGAATACGCGACCATTTTTGCCATTCTTGGGGTTCGGGTGACATTGATCGATCTGCGGACAAAACTTTTGAGCTTTGTTGATAGCGAAATTACCGACGCCCTAATTTATCAATTGCGCCAAAACCGCGGAACCATGCGCCTTGGCGAAGAAGTCAGTGGAATTGAACCGTTCGAGGATGACCGCGGTGAACATGTTCGCATCAGTCTCAAGAGCGGCAAGCAGATCGTTACCGAGGCCGCCCTGTACAGTGTTGGACGCGTTGGTGCGACGGCCAATCTGGGACTGGAAAACACCAGTATTACTCCAGACCCCCGGGGCAAAATTAAAGTGAACGAATTTTACCAGACTGAGGATCCCAAAATTTATGCGGTTGGTGATGTGATCGGCTTCCCTAGCCTCGCGTCCACGTCGATGGAGCAAGGTAGGATGGCTGTTCTTCATGCCTTTGGCGAAGGGACAGAAAGCGTCCAAGAAATCTTCCCCTACGGAATTTATACAGTTCCTGAAATCTCAACTGTCGGAAGGAACGAAGAGGAACTGACAGAAGCGGGGATCGCTTATGAAGTCGGCAGGGCGGCATTCAATGAAATCGCCCGTGGCCAGATTACCGGCGATTCTACGGGCCTGTTGAAAATTTTATTTGATCCGGAAACCCACAAGATACTCGGTGTCCATATCTTGGGAGAAGGTGCCTGTGATCTCATCCACATCGGCCAAGCGGTTATGGCTTTGGGGGGAACCATGGAATTCTTCATTAACACCGTCTTTAACTACCCAACCCTTGCCGAATGTTACAAAACAGCTGCGTTCGACGGAATTAACCGCTTAGGGTAGCGCGTCAGCTATTGTATTCTTTACCGGTTTCTGGATCTAGCAGACGGTGCATGTGCACAACCACATATTTCATAGACGCATTGTCCACGTTTGCTTGGCTCTTACCCTGCCATGCCGCAAATGCGGCCTTGTAATTCGGGTAAATTCCAACAATATCGAGCTTGTCTAAGTCGGAGAACTCACCCCCCTGGGTATCGTTTACCTCGCCACCAAAAACCAGGTGCAGTAGTTGTTCGGCCATTTTCTTGTCTCCATTTCTGAGATGAGGTTCTAAGACCCAGGCGTGTGATGAACAAGAAGATTAGGTTCAAGAATAAGGAATAAACGAATGATTGATCTGTATACGTGGCCGACTCCCAATGGCTTTAAAGCGTCAATTATGTTGGAAGAAGTCGACCTGCCCTACAATGTGCACGCGATAAACATCCTCGCGGGTGATCAATTCGAATCTGATTTTTTGGAAATCAGCCCCAACAACAGAATTCCAGCAATTGTTGATCCAGATGGTCCGGGTGGAGAGACGCTTTCATTGTTTGAGTCTGGCGCGATCCTGATGTACCTAGCCGAAAGAACCGGCAAGTTCATGCCAACAGAACCGCAAGATCGCTACGCCGTCATTCAATGGCTGATGTTCCAAATGGGTGGAGTTGGCCCCATGTTTGGTCAAGCCAACCACTTCCGCAAATATGCGCCAGACAAAATTGACTATGCCGTCGAACGTTATTCGAACGAGGCCGAGCGGCTATACGGGGTGATGGATCGCAGATTAGCAGACGCTGAATTTCTGGCTGGAACCTATTCCATTGCTGATATGGCCTGCTTCCCGTGGGTTCGAAGTTACGAAAAATATGGCGATAACCTGTTGGAAAAATTCCCCGATTTGAAACGATGGATGGACACGATAGAGGCCCGCCCTGCAGTCCAAGCAGGACTTGCTGTCCTTTCTGAGCATGTCAGCAGTGGCCCCATCACAGACGAAGCACGGGAAAATTTCTTTGGTGCGAAACAGTTCCAACGTAACTAGGTCAACTTGGATACAGGCTGAGAGATCGTTTTAATGGACAGGCAAGCAATGCTCGGCTGGGCGGCGGTAGTAGCGACGACGCTTGTGCTGACTTTTTCGGCTTATACCGTCCTGTCCATCACGGCCATTGGCCCGGAATTGGCAGCTGACCTTGGCATGCCACGCTCCCTGATTGGGTACCAAATTAGCTTGGTTTACGCGGCCGCAGGGCTTTCCGGTCTTTACGGAGGTACCATCGTGCGAAAATGGGGCCCCTGCCGAACAAGCCAAGGATCCATGTTTGGGACGGTCATTGGGGTGTTATTGCTGATCACGGGATGGCCACCTACGTTTATATTGGGATCTGTGGTGCTTGGACTCTCTAACGGGGTGATTCATCCAGCGGCGTCTCATCTCCTCATTCGAATGGCCGATAACAAACACCGGAACCTAGTGTTTTCAATTAAACAAACTGGTGTGCCGCTGGGGGGAATAGCAGCAGGTTTTATCGGACCTCCCCTCGCCCTGACATACGGGTGGGAGGCAGCGGTAATTGCCGGAGCATTCGCCAGCTTTCTCCTGTTCCTCATGTTGCAGTTATTTCGCAAAGAATTCGATAGTGACCGCCAATCCGACAGTCCAATCGATATCAATCCATTTACAGGAATTGGAATGGTGTGGCGCTCTGTCTCCATCAGATGGCTCTCCATCGCCGGATTTTGTCTGGCCCTGGTTCAGCTATGCCTCATGACGTTTTTGGTGACCATGCTGGTGACGGATGCAGGATTTGAACTGATCGATGCAGGATTGTTGCTCGCCGCTGTGCACGCCGCAGGTGTTTTCGCCCGACTTGGATGGGGGTGGGTGGCTGACCTGGTTGGGGGAGCAACGGGGATTCTGACCATCATGGGTATTCTGAGCACCGTGATTTGCCTGATCGTCACCCAGTTAACACCTGAATGGCCCCTGTATCTGACGTATCTGCTCTGTATTGTATTCTCCATCACTGCCATTGGCTGGAATGGAATTTATTACGCGGAAATCGCATCGAAATGTAAGGCGGACGAAGTTGGCTCTATTACCGGCGGTTCTCTGGCGTTTGTTTTCGGTGGTGTATCATTCGGCCCAGCAATTTTCGCGACAGTTTATTTCTGGATCGGAAGCTATACTTTAACTTTCGGTCTGGTTTCACTTGCCGCCGCGACGGCTGTCGTTTTCATGTTTATGGCGCGTAAAAGCGATACTACCCTTAACGTATCCAAAATTTAAGGAGCCCCCATGCCTGATCCTCTCCCATCATTTTCACTCGACAATCATTTGATTGTTATAACCGGTGCCAGCCAAGGCATTGGCCAATCCATGGCAGAAACCTACGCCGCCTTGGGCGCACGGGTCGTTTTAGCAGCTCGAAGTATGGATAAATTGAAAGATGTTCAGGCTGGCATCGTAGACGCAGGCGGACAGGCAGACGTAGTCCAAACAGACGTCACCAATCTCGATGAAATTTCCCGGCTCGCAGACCATGTTGGTGACCTGTTGAAAGGTGACGAAGATACAACTTTGGTTTTGGTCAACAATGCCGGATTGGGATTCACCAAACCGATGTTGGAAATTACCGAAGATGACTGGGACAACCTCTATGACCTCAACGTCAAAGGAACATTCTTCTGCTGTCAAAAGATCGCGCCTTATATGTTAGAACGAGGATACGGGAAGATTATTAATCTTGGCTCAGCGTGGGGAAAAACATCGGGTCGCGGGAAAAGCGCCTATTCGTCTTCAAAGGCCGCCATCGAACGACTGACGGTCAATTTATCAACCGAATGGCTGCCGGACGGCATTCGTGTTAACTCAATCGGGCCGACCGCAACGAAAACGCCGTTCACAGCAGTCACCATGGCTGCAGATCCCGCACGCTTCGAAGGCATTCGGAAACGGATCATGCTGGGTCGTTTCGTTGAAACGAGTGACCTGCTGGGCGCGGCCGTATTTCTAGCGAGTGAGGCCTCAGACTTCATCTCCGGCCAGACCTTATATGTCGATGGCGGATTTGTTTAAGGTTTAGGAGCCTAAGACCATCAAAGTCGTCATCACAGATCATCGATTTCCCAATCTTGATCCAGAACGCTCCCTCGTGGAGGGCGAAGGCTGGGAGTTGGTGATCGGCCAGGCGCTAGATGAAAACGGCCTTATTGAACTGTGTTGGGATGCGGATGGCATTTTAGCCAATCGCGCGCCGATGACAGCCGGTGTGATAGACCGACTGGAGCGCTGTAAAATCATCTCCCGCTATGGCATCGGCTATGACCGCATCGACGTAGACGCTGCCAGTCGGAACGGGATCATGGTGACGAACGTTCCAGATTACTGCACCGATGAAGTTTCCGACCACACTATCGCAATGATCCTGATGTTCGCGCGCGGCATTGTCCCATCTGGCGAAATCGCAAGGTCGGACACGTGGACACTCGAAGGCCTACCTAACCTCCAATCCTTGCGGGGCCGTATATGTGGGCTGGTGGGGTTGGGTAAGATCGGCGTTGCCGTAGCCGCCAAGGCGCAGGCCCTAGGCATGGGGGTTTTGGGGTATAGTCCTAACGTAAATGAACGCGCGCTTGAGGGCACCGGCATCACGCCCACCTCGCTTGAAACTCTCTTTCGCCAATCTGACTACATTTCGCTTCATGCACCGCTAAATGAGACCACCCACCACCTTATCAACAAGGAAGCATTAAAAGAGATGAAATCGACGGCGACGATCATCAATACATCTCGCGGTGGCATGATTGATGAGGAAGCCCTGATTGAGGCCCTAAACAACAAGACTCTAAACGGCGCAGGATTGGATGTCTTGGCATCAGAAGGTGCCGTAACTCCCACCCGCAGAGCGCTGGTTAATCATCCAAAGGCAGTGGTAACAGCCCATACCGCTTGGTATAGCGAAGATGCCAGAGCCACGTTACAGCATAAAACCTGCGAACAAGTCGTTATGGCTCTGAAAGGCGAGCGTCCTTACAGCCTTGTAAATTCTATTAAAATTTAGGCGGGTTCGGTCAGAAAGGCACTGCCGTCAGTTTCTATAATTTTAATGCGTGTACCGGCGGGCGCATCTGTGCCTCGTACTTTCCAGGTTGTATCATCGACGACAATAAGTCCTTCGCCATCAACAATCGCTTCCTTCAATACAAATGATTTACCGACATACTGTGCACCGCGCTGGTTTAGGGTTGGATGATCTGTCGCCACAGGTCGCTTTTTAATCCAGGCCCGCCCCGCGATCACTGCAACCACAGACAAGACTGCGAAAATAATCGCTTGGTTTTGCCAAGCCAGCGTATCGATACTGAACGCGATTACACCTGTAATGCCGGCGGCAATCCCGAGCCACAGGAACACCACGCCAGGGGCGAGCATCTCCAGCAACAGCATGCCAACACCAAGGATCAGCCAATACCAAAATGTTATACCGTCGAGAAATTCTACCATTTACCTATTCCGCTATCCCGCCCTTGGGTGGCTACCCGAGTCACTGGTGTTCGACCCGTCATCCTTTGTATTCAGGACTTCTTTGGCTAATTCTGCAATTCCGCCAATTGCACCAATAACCCCAGAGGCCTCCAATGGCATAAGGATCAATTTGGAATTCCGCGACGTGGCAACCTCTTTCAATGATTCGACGTACTTTTGAGCCACAAAATAATTAATGGCTTGGACATCACCCTTCGCAATTGCGTCTGATACCATGCTTGTTGCCTTGGCTTCAGCCTCGGCTTCGCGCTCGCGGGCCTCTGCATCACGAAAGGCAGCTTCCCGGCGCCCTTCTGCTTCCAAGATCGCCGCCTGCTTCTCGCCTTCTGCTTTAAGAATCTCAGCCTGGCGAAACCCTTCCGCGTCCAAAATATTGGCACGTTTGTCCCGTTCAGCCTTCATTTGCCGAGCCATGGCGTCTACTAAATCGCGCGGTGGAGAAATGTCTTTAATATCAATTCGGGTGACTTTTACGCCCCAAGGATTTGTCGCCGCATCTACAACCGCCAATAGCTGAGTATTAATTCGATCCCGTTGAGACAGCAATTCATCGAGGTCCAATGACCCCATCACCGTCCGCAAGTTTGTCATGGTCAGGTTCAAGATCGCGCGCATCAGGTCATTAACCTCATACGCCGCCTGGGCTGCGTCCAACACCTGAAAGAACACGACACCGTCTGCGGTAACCATGGCGTTGTCGCGGGTGATGACTTCCTGGGATGGAACATCCAGCACCTGTTCCATCATATTCATCCTGGCACCGATGCGATCGACCAGCGGTATGATGAAGTGGAGTCCAGGTTGGAGGGTATGGGTGTACTTTCCGAATCGCTCGACCGTATAGACAGTTCCCTGTGAAACAGATTTAACCCCCAGGAACACCAAAAACGCGCCGACGAAGACAACACTGATGGCAAATATTGAAAATTCAGCCATTTACATGATCTCCTTAATCTAAAACATTAAATAGTGACGTTAGTAAGGTAGTGCCTCGTCCGCATGGTTCAACTCAATGGTCACGCCATCTGGATCATCGAAGAAGATTTGGCTCATCGGCATACCCGGAACCTTTTGCCCGCGGTAAGGAATTCCAGCCTTGTCCAGCCGTTCAACGTGGCCATCCATATCACTTACCCGAAACGCTACATGATGAACGCGCGCAGACCCTACATCCTCGCATTCCCGTACCGTTACGTGGATTACAGGGACTTTCCCGGCATAGAGCCAAACCCCTGGAAGATCAAAATCTGGTCGAAAACCTTGCTCAAAGCCAACAATGTTGGTGTAGAAATCAACCGTCTTATCCAAATCGCTCGGGGATAGATTGTAGTGTTCAAGGGAGAGTACCGACATTTTCGCCTCAGTTTCCTATGGTTTCAATCCAGACTACCAAACAACGGCAGTCTCTTATCCGTAAGATAACAGGAAACCTGCAACGAGGCCATATCTCTACAGTTCCTCTTTGATCGCCCGAATTTAACTTTTCAATCAACGGAAATCGTCGCTAACATACCTGTCTTAATCAACGGGGGTACGTCATGTCCGATATTTCATCTGAGGCTCTTAACATTGCTGATCTACGTGAAATGGCGCAACGCCGTCTGCCACGTTTTGTATTTGAATGGCTTGATCGCGGGGCTGAGGATGAAGTCGCGCTCCGCAACAATCGCCAAGCCTATGAAGACATCAAACTTAAAGCCCGTGTCCTGCAGAACGTATCAACCCGCAGCCTGGAAACGAAGCTGTTCGGCAAGACATTCAAAATGCCCTATGGCATTTCGCCCACGGGAACCGCGGGGCTGTTGGCCTACGGTGGGGAGATTGGTGTCGCCAAGGCGGCTGCACGGGCCGGAATCCCCTGCTCCGTCGGCACCAACGCCCAGACCGCGATGGAAGAGATATTGGAGAAGGCGGGGGGTGAACTTTGGTACCAGCTTTATATCTGGTCCGACAAAGAACTTAGCAAAAAACTGGTGGAACGGGTCAAGGCCGCTGGCTTCGGCACCCTGATCGTGACTGTTGATGGCCCCGTCGGACCCAATCGCGAATATAATAAGAAGAACGGCTTCAGCATGCCGATCAAGTACACCCCCAAACTACTAGCCCAGTTATTGGCCAAGCCAAGCTGGCTGGCGAGTTGCTTGCTGCAACAGTATATCCGGCGCGGCACGCCGAAGTTTGAGAATTATCCGCCGGAGTTGATGGATAAGGTTACGTCTAAAACTTTCAAGCGCTCGATCCTGAAGAGTGACTCGCTGGATTGGGATGATGTGAAACGCCTGCGCGATATGTGGCCTGGCAAGCTAATCGTGAAAGGCCTTGTACACCCTGACGATGCCATCAGTGCGGCGGATAGTGGTGCCGATGGTGTGATTATATCAAATCATGGCGGACGCTATCTGGATGCCTCTGTCGCCCCCATCCAGATTCTACCCGAAGTCGCCAAACGTGTTGGTGGTAGAATTGCGGTAATCGTCGACAGTGGCGTCCGGCGTGGCAGTGATGTGATTAAGGCCTTGGCCTTAGGTGCCGACTTCGTTATGGCGGGTCGGCCGACGCTCTATGGCATCGGTGCCGCTGGCGAACCTGGCGCATATCGTGCTCTTGAAATTTTTCGTGAAGAAATTGATCGGAACATGGCCCAGATGGGTCTGCACTCCGTCGATGAAATCACCCGTGAATGTCTCTGGCAACCAGAGGCCCCTCCCCAACTTCATACTGCGGCTGCAGCGGAGTGATCAAAGATCGCCTATCACGTCTATATTACGATTTCTAAAGAAGGCAGAATTGCCCGCTACTCGATGGATGAAGAGACCGGCGCATTAATCCATCAAGGCGACATATCGGCACCCGGACGCCCGGCTCCAATTGCCGTCGATCCGCAACAAAAATTCATGTATGTGGCGCGTCGTGATGATCTCCGAATTAATAGTTATCGAATCAATTCTTCTGACGGCGATCTGACTGAAACTGGCAGTATTTCCATCCCCACAGATCCCTGTCATATGGCAATGGATCGGACCGGGAAATTCCTGTTATCCGCGCACTATATGGGAGCCCGAGCGATGGTCCATCGAGTCGGTTATGGAGGCGCTTTGGAAACCGAACCGGCAGAGGATTTTCACACCTCAATTGGCTCACATTGTTTTCAAACGGATCCGACAAATAATTTTGCGTTTATCCCCCATATTGATAATCGAGGCGGGGCGAATGCAATATTTCAATTCAAATTTGATGAGGTAACTGGGAAGCTTGAATCCAATTCCCCCGCTCGCGTTCCGCAAGATAAAAGTGTGGGGCCGAGACATTTCTGTTTTCACCCATCATTGGATATTTTGTATTTTTCAAATGAGCAAGGAAGCAGCGTTAGTGCCTATAGCTTTGATAGACGATCAGGGCTATTAAGTCACAAACAGACCGTCAATAACTTGCCATTGGGATGGACAACTTTCAGTAAATGCTCACAAATTCGTATTATACCGAATGGTCGGTATTTATACGCTCCGAACCGAGGAAACGACACAATCGCAGAATATGAAGTAGACCCTGCTTCCGGTTTACTCACCCCCCTCGGCCACACTCCGTCACAAGAGTTCCCCCGAGTATTTGATATTGATCCGAAAGGAAAGTTTATTCTATCAGCAGGTCTATATGATGGGAAAGTAGGTGTATTTAGAATTGCAAAAAATGGTCGATTGAAGAAAATAGAAGTCTATGATGTTGGCGAAGAGCCAATGTGGGTCATGATACTTAATAGTCAGTAATTAACTATATACAACCGACCAAATACCCTACCCCTTATCCCGCAGCACACGCGCCTTTTGTCGCTTCCAATCACGCTCTTTAATGGAGGCTCTTTTGTCAGCTTTCTGTTTGCCTTTACCGAGGGCAAGATCAACCTTTGCAAGCCCGCGCGGGTTCCAATAAATTGACAGTGGGACCAGGGTCATCCCTTCCCTATTCACCGCAGAAATTAACTTAAAAATTTCGCGTTTATGCATTAGAAGTTTCCGCGGGCGCTTCGGCTCATGACTGAAATGTCCGGCGGATTCATACGGCGGGATAAATGCATTGAACAGGTACAGCGCACCGTCTTTCTCACCGGCGAAGGCTTCAGTAATTGTCCCTCGGCCGAGGCGAAGCGATTTCACCTCGGTCCCGAACAATTGGATACCGGCTTCAAAATTTTCTTCGATGCTGTAGTTATGGCGTGCCTTGCGGTTTTGCGCAGCAATGTTGCTGGGAGCCGCTTTCTTTTTCTTGGCCATGAGAGTGCCCCGGCGGGCTGCTAGTTAAGCAGCCCCGCCCCCACTAGCGCGCTTCGCACCGCTTCTTTGTTGGACTCAGCGATTTCAACAAGTGGCAGGCGTGTCTCAGCCGAACATTTACCCAAAAGACTGGCCGCATGCTTCACCGGCCCTGGGCTGGTCTCGCCAAACATCGCCATGTGAATGGGCATCAACTTGTCCTGAAGCGACATCACCGTATCCAAATCCCCGCCCCGCCATGCAGAATGCATGTCAGAACACATCTTTGGGGCGATGTTTGCAGTCACCGATATACACCCCACACCACCAGCAGCTAAGAATGGCACGGCAGTACCATCTTCGCCGGAAAGTTGGCAGAAATCAGGACCACAAGCGATCCGAGTCTCCAAGGGTCGCGCCAAATCAGACGTCGCGTCCTTAACACCGACGATATTAGGCAATTCAGCCAACTTTGCCATGGTATCGACAGACATATCAACAATGCTGCGCCCTGGAATATTGTAGATAATGATTGGCAGGTCGCATTCGTCATGGATCGTCGTGTAGTGCGCAATCAATCCTGCTTGAGTCGGCTTATTATAATAAGGCGTCACCACCAGGGCTGCCGTTGCACCGGCCTGCTTGGCATGATGGGTCAGTTCTACCGCCTCACGGGTCGAGTTTGACCCCGTGCCCGCGATAACAGGCACTCTGCCATCTGCAACATCGATGCAGGTTTCGACCACTTCGCGATGTTCATCGTGGCTCAACGTCGGCGATTCGCCCGTTGTTCCGCACGGAACCAGCGCATTTGTGCCTTCCGCGATCTGCCATTCGACAAAAGACTGGAAAGCCGGTTTATCCAACTCACCGTTCTTGAACGGCGTAATCAAGGCGGTAATGGATCCTTCAAACATGGCTTCCTCCTTAGGTTTAGGCTCATTAAGAGCCGGGAACATACTCCTTTAATGAGGGCAACGGCAAGCGCTGCAATGCGCCTATCTAGCCACCTTCGCAAAGTATCGGGGTTGAGACGCCTATCAAGGCAGCGTAGATTCAACATCAAAGGCGGCTGATAATGATTTTTCGGGACCGGTTTTGGGGTGTAATTCGATCTGGCGGCAGTGTCTCTGTGCTGGTCGCGCTGGTTCTTGCTGTACCAATCTCAACACCGACCAGCGCCGATATCCTCTCTAAGGCAGACGCACGGATCGCAAAGGCCGCATTCAAAGCAATTGAGGCCAAACGTCCGAAACGAGCCCTCAATCTGGCGGCCCGACTGAGCAATCCCGTTGCGGCTAAGGTCATCGCTTGGCATGTGTACAAGAACCCTGCCTTCAAGAGACCGTTTACCGAGGTCTTGAGCTTTATTGCACGTGAACCTGACTGGCCGCAGCAGAAGAAGCTTCAACTCTCTGCCGAAGAATCCCTTCCAAGAGGCGTTGATCCCGCGAATGTCGTAAAGTTATTTAAAAAGCGTCCCCCCGTCAGCACCACTGGAAAAGTTAAGTATATAAGGGCGCTCATGGATACAGGGCGCAAAAAGCAAGCGATCCCGCTCATTCGTGATACTTGGATCAATGGCAATTTTGGCAAGCACCAGGAACGTGGATTTTATCGGCGCTATCGCCGTCATCTGAGCCGAGCCGACCATCGGGCACGGCTTGATCGTCTATTGTGGTTGGGGCGCTACTGGCCCGTACGACGTATGCTATGGAAAGTGAAGAAGGGGTACAGAGCCCTCGCTGTTGCCCGACTTCTACTTCGCCACCGCCGTGGCAATGTCGATAAGAGTATCGCTCAGGTGCCAGCGCACCTTAAAAAGGACTTGGGGCTCGTTTACGAACGCCTACGCTGGCGGCGTCGTAAGGGTAAGATTGATGGGGCCCTGGAACTCCTAAAGGGACTGCCACCGACCCTCCCCCATGCGGAACGCTGGTGGAAAGAGTTCGCTTATCTGGCCCGGAAGGAACTTCAGAAGGGCCATGTTTCAGAAGCCTATCGGATCACAAAAAATCATGGTGCTGCCAAGGGTGCTGCCTTCGCTGATGCGGAATGGATGTCTGGGTGGATTTCGCTGAGATTTTTAAAAGATAAAAATGTGGCAAGGCGACATTTTACAAACCTGTATAAGAAAGTGAAATACCCAGTTAGCCGTGCCAGAGGCGCTTATTGGGTTGGCCGTGCGTATGATGCCCTGAAGAATAAATCAAACGCCGAGGCTTGGTATAAAACGGCGTCTGGGTTTCCCACAACATACTATGGACAGCTCGCCATTGCGCGGCTTTCGTCAGTTCAAGGGCTTGAATTGCCACCCCAACCAAAAATATCGAAGAAAATCCTCGCTAATTTCAAGAAACACGACCTGACCCGTGCGATACGGATATTGGATGAAATTGGTGAACGCAAACGACTAAAACCCTTTGTTCGTCGCTTGGCTGCCCTTGACCCGGCCCCTGAATGGCAGGTTCTGACGGGCAATCTCTCTCGTCAACTTGGTCGGTTGGATCAAACCATTAGCATCGCTAAGAAAGCACGGCAGAAGGGCATCCTTTTGCCAGACATCGGCTATCCGATTATCCGACTGCCAAAGACATCCATTAACCGACAGGGGCGTCTTGCCG
>JABJKH010000078.1 GCA_018660465.1 Rhodospirillaceae bacterium | reverse complement strand
GAAAACAATGGAACACCGGCGCTTGCAATACCGCAAATACGCCGCTTAATATCTTGAACCAGATGAGCCAGATCCTCCTTTAGATCAGGCCGGTGATTGTTCCAATTTATATGACGACGGACAATCTAGAATACAGTGAGGAAGTAGCTCGGTTATATGGCGGCCAATGATTTCTTGGTCTTGATAGCCAAAAATGGACTCTCCAGCCAGGTTAAGTGAGGTGATCGTACCGTCGCTGTTGACGGTAAAAATTGCATCTGTGGTTGTTGAAGAAATGGCGTCCAGGCGGCTCGCACTGATTGCTAATTCCCTGGTGTGATCTTCAAGAATTTTTTTGGCGGACGCTTCTCTCAAAAGCACAAAGTAGAACCAAACGGCAGAAAAACAAATAGCGATAGAAATTGCTAGAAAAGAAGATTGATTGATATCGGAATTCGAAAACAAATTAGAATTTCGAACCAAGAAAAATCCGATAGCCAACATAAATGTCAGCCCGGCAAAAAAAACGCGATTTGAAGTAATAATCTTTCTCATATTAATTTCTAATTAGAATGCTTGCTTGATAAATTGACGTCGCACGGTGCAAACAACTAGCGATCAACAAACCCCCAAAGTGTAATTCCAAATGATTATTTCGCCTATCCTGCATGAAGACATACAAGGGATATAACCATTGGGTATGTAGGGCTACCGATGGTCTCGGGGAAACTTCAGTCATTTGGCCAATTTCGAAGAATTTGAACCCAAGGGAGGTTGAATAAGTCCCAAATTTGCCTAAAAGTTGGGCGCGAATTGACCCGCGATCACTGAGGAGGTGAAATGCCGAATAACGAACAAGCGACGACTTTTGATTTAACAGGAAAGGTGGCGATCATTACCGGTGGCAGCCAAGGAATTGGCGAAGCCATTGTTCGTGAGTTGGCGGGCAGTGGTTGCGATATCCTGGCAACCGCGCGCTCAGAAGCCGCTTTAGCATCAATTTCGAGCGAATTGGAGACATCGACCGGTCGTCGGGTTGTTGGGCATACAGCAGACCTGCGCGACGAAAATGCTGGGGCCAGCATTGTTAAGGCCGCGGCCGAAGCTTTTGGCAAAATAGATCTGGTGGTTAACAACGCCGGGTCGACAAAGAATGGGACACTTTTCGACGTGACCGAAGAAGAATGGGCAGATGGGTTCGGGGTTAAATTTTTCGGCGGCATGCGTCTGAGCAAGGCGGCATGGCCCCACCTAAAAGACAGCAACGGCGGTATCGTTAATATCGGCGGCATCCGTGCTGAAACCCCCACGGGTGTAAGCGTCATACCGTCGTCGGTTAACAGCGCTATTGCCGCCTTAACCAAGGCCTTGGCAGATCAGGGACGGGCTGATGGCGTGAAGGTCAATGGCATCCATCCCGGCCCCGTCCGAACGGGCCGGCTGAAAGCGACACAGGAAAGCATGGCTGCGGACAAAGGCGTTGACCAAGCTGAAGTCGAACGTCAGATGATCGCAAACTTTGGTGTGACCCGTATTGGGGAGCCCGAAGACATCGCTCGCTTGGTTGCGTTTTTGGCGTCACCGCTGGCAGCAAATATTCACGGCACGTTTATCGATTCAGACGGCGGCGCGACGCGGGGCACATAAAAGTACAATCATCGAGCAGGATGATCGATCCTTTTTGCGTAACCATCCCCCATCTTTCCGTCCATTGCATCCCGCATCCAATCCGCGACGTGCAGATAGAAATCTGGCAGACGATTGCCAAAGGTATGGGTTTCATCTTCGTAGACCCACATTTCCTTTGGACAGCTCAGCATATCAAACAGTTGCTCGCCATCTTCAAGCGGGCAGAGTTCATCGTATTCGCCCATGGCTAACAGGGTCGGACATTTAATTTTATCGACCAGCGGCTCCAGGGTCATTGCCTCCGCCATAGCGTCGAACTCGTCTTCGTCGTGAATGTTTGACATGTACATATAATTGGCGCGATAGGCGGGTTTGCTGTGCTTGAAGATGGTGTCTTTCTGTAGGTAGACGCCCATCGCCCCGACACAGGCTTTAACCCGTGGGTCGTGAGCCGCGATCCGTGGTCCCCAATAGCTGCCCATGCTCCAACCATAGACACCAACTTTATCAGTATCTAACTCAGGAATAGTTTCCATGAAATCTATCGCGGCAGTGCCGGCGCGCTCGAAATTATCCAATGTCACCCAGGTCTCCCGCGTGTTGCTTTCGCCTTGGCCGGGGCCGTCGATGGTCAACGTCGCGATGCCGCGACGGCGGAAATGGTTGTGATAGGGGCTCGGCATGTATTCCTTGATGGTATCCATGCCGGGGATAACCAGCACACACGGGGCTTTTTCGACGCCGGGAACGGTCTGTAAGATTCCCGGAATAGTCTTGCCGTTCTCAAACGGAATTTCGACCCGGCGCACGGGTGCATCGTCGAACAGCTCTGTAAATCGCGTGTAGCAGTGAATGAGCCGCTTATAGAGTTCTAGCTTGCGCGGTGTGTTGGCATGGAGCACACCGCAGGGAGGGCCGTAATAGAGCGCCGCACGGTAATAAAATTCGGCAGCACTTTCCCGATGCCCGGACGCTTCTGCCTCCTCGGCCATTTTCTGTTCCTGCTCCGCCGTTTTGACCCACTGCTTAATAATGGCGCCGGGCACCTTGATTCGTTCCGTAGTACGGCGCACATCGGCGGGGCGAAATCCCCATTCGACAAACATAACGGCGCGAAAGCCGAAGACGTCGAGGACTTTGTATAATTCCTCATTTACCCATCTTTGGTTCAGACGACTGCGATCATTCATAATGCTTTCCCCCTGTTAAATTAAAAAAATTTATGCTCTTGCCCGCGCTAAAATAGCATCAAATCGTCGGACGATGTTTCGAGCGCGTTCCACGACCGGGACATCAATCATGATGCCTTCAAATTGGACCGCACCCAAGCCCTGCTTATACGCATCATCGTAGGCTTCGATCATGCGTTTGGCTTTTTCGACTTCTTCATCGTTTGGCCTGTGGACTTCGTTTAGCACAGTAACTTGGTTGGGATGGATCGCGGCGGAGCCTTCGAAGCCTAAGCGGCGTGAGCGTTCGATCATTCCTTGGAACGCATCCATATCATTAAATTCTGCGATGGAGCCAATGAACCCCATCGGTAAGATACCGGCCGCACGGGCACACATGACGCAGTGCATGTTGGAAACATAAAGCGCGTCGTCGTCTGCTGCCATGGAGGCCGCGGCACTTAGGTCTTCACTGCCAACAGAAATTGCGACAATTCGAGGATCGGCCTTAGCAGTCTCGGCCATGCGCAGAACACCCTCTGGGGTTTCGACCAGGACAAAGTATTTAATGCGCCCGATCTCTAACCCTCGCTCAAATTCCAGTTCGGTAACGATTTCAGAGATCGCTTGGACGTGTTCTGGGCTATCGACCTTGGGGAGGACCAACGCGTCAACTTCCTCGATCACCGCAACTTCCAAATCCTTAATTGCCAAACGCCAAGGACGGTTGATCCGAAGGGTTACATCGGCACCGCCTTGTCCAACCTTGCGGGCCGCTTCTTTGACATGAGTACGTGCGGATTCTTTCTCAGAAGGCGCAATACTATCCTCTAAATCCAGAATGATCCCATCGGCCCCCCGGGTGTGGGCCTTCTCGACAAACCGTTCGACATTCACCGGCACATAGAGGAGTGACCGCCACACAGGGAGCTTCTTATGTAAAGTCATGTCGGCTTCCTCTTTAAATGACGCCGTCTTTGGATAAACGTATTAGATCGTCAGCGCTTAATCCAAGATCTCCCAAAATTTCCTCAGTATGCTGCCCAAGCGTTGGTGCGGGACGGCGAAGGTGACCCGGAGAATCCGACAGCCGTGGAATGATGTTGTGCATGGGAATTGATCCTAAATCCTCGTCCGGCACTTCAACAAGAATTTCCCGCTCGCGAAAATGTTCGTCCTCGACGATTTGGGAAATATCAAGAACCGGGGCCGCGGTAATATTCTCACGCTTGAAGATCGCCATGTTTTCTTCCAGCGTTCGTTCTGCCATCCAAGCTCGTACCAGTGGGTCCAGTTCCTTATTGTTCTTTACCCGCAGGCCATTGGTAACGAACTTCGGGTCCGTAATCAGGTCTTCCCGGCCCATGGCGCGCAGCACTCTTTCGGCCATGACCTGCATGGACGCCGACATGGAAATCCACTTGCCGTCCTTGGATTGATAGACGCCACGAGGGGCGGCTGTGTTGGAACTGCTGCCGGTGCGTTCAGGTGCTTCCCCGGTCATTTTGAAGTTCAGCGCTTGGGGACCCAAGATTGAAAAGATCGGCTCCAACAAGGATAGATCGATTTCCTGCCCACCGCCGCCATTTTGGTCGCGGTGACGAAGGGCGACTAAAATGCTCATCGCACCAGAAAGTCCCGCCACCATGTCGGCCAAGGCCAAAGGTGGTAAAACCGGTTCACGATCCGCAAAGCCATTGGTTGATGCAAAGCCAGAAGCGCCTTCCACCAACGAGCCAAATCCCAGTCGTTCTTTGTAAGGCCCTGTCTGTCCCCAGCCGGAGACCCGAACCAGGATCAAGTTCGGATTTAGCGTGCGCAGCTTGTCTGGTGCAAAGGGGGTCTTTTCCAAGGTGCCGGGACGGAAATTCTCGATCAAAACATCAGCGTCTTTCGCTAATTTTAGGAGGATATCGGCGCCTTCCGGTGCGCGAAGATTAAGCGTCATGCTTTTTTTATTGCGACCATAGACTTTCCAGGCGGTGCCGTGGCCTTCCACATCCCAATGTCGCAACGGGTCGCCTTTGTCCGGAGCCTCCACCTTAATGACTTCGGCACCGAAATCGGCCAATTGTAGGCTGATCATGTTGCCTGAGACCAAGCGCGACAGATCAAGAATGCGAATGCCGTCTAACGGACAGGTGGCGTCAGGTTGGAAATTCTTTTTGTGTAAGGGCTCATTCATAGGGAGATCGGGCTATCTTCAAAAATGTTAAGAACAGTCTCATCCTGCCCGTGAATTCAGCATGTCTCAATACCCGGTTGCCTTTGTAAGGTCGCAAATGTGATTATAATCCAAGAAATGAAAATGCTAGCAAGATTTAAAATTCTGATTATCGGATCGGCTGTCGCCTTTCTAAGTATATCGAGTATTTCCTCTGCGGACGCCAGAACTTGCCGTGTCCCGGATGTTACGCCAGAGGTCACGTTCGACATCACGCCCTATAAAGTCGCCTTTAAAAAAGGTGCCTCACGTGGCGATCTCCAACGCATCACACGCCGCCACAGTATCACCCGCCGAGGCGGTAAATGGTTCCCTCTTGGGGTAACTTTAACAACGTTTAGTTACGAGGTTTCTCCTAAAGTTATGGCTTATCCCATGAAAGGCGGGCGATATTGCGCTGTGCCCACGGAAATCCGCATAAAAATGGGCTATCCAAAATTTGAAATTCTGATTGATCGTCGTTATCGGCGGGGCACATGCCAATTCAATGCCATTCGGGACCACGAAAACGAACATGTTGATCTGTATTTGGACACCCTAGATCGCATGACACCGTGGCTAGAATCCCGAATTTTGGGCGAAGTGAACCGGATTAAACCAATTACGGAGACCTCTCCCGACCGTGCCGCCAAATACTTTACCCGAATTCTTATGAATACCATTGGTGCTGCTGCGAAGAAACTCAGTACCAAGGCCGCCCGCGCCAATGCGCGGATTGATACGGCGCAAAGCTATAAGTTGATCCAATCCCAATGCGCGAGGTGGTAGCGTATTATTTTTTTCTGTAGCGAAATGAATGAGTCGTTACAATATCAACAATATGAATTTAAACCTCTGAGAGATTGAAGGAATTTGACTATGAAGCGTGGAATTTTGATCGGTGGCGTTGCCATTGTTGGTATTGTTGTTGCAGCAGTCGTATTTTTGTTTTCCAACCTTGACGGCATCATTAAAGAAGCGGTTGAAAAGTTCGGATCGGAGTTTACCGAAGCCAAAGTCGAACTCAAAGAGGTTGAACTGTCGATATCGTCTGGCAAAGGTGCCCTCCGCGGCTTCTCCGTTGGCAACCCCAAGGGCTTCCAGACTGATAATGCCATGAAACTGGGTGAAGTCAGTGTTGAGGTTGATCCCAACACAGTCACATCCGACGTTATTGTTATTAAACAAGTTCTCGTTGCGGGACCTCAGATCACCTACGAACTTGGCGATGGCGGCAGCAACATTGATGTGCTCCAAGCCAATGTTCAAAAGAACACCGGTGGTGCAGGCGGCGGAAAATCTGAAAAACCTGCAGCAAGCGGCGAAAAGAAAGAAGGCCCTAAGCTGATCATCGAAAACCTGATCATCCGGGATGGAAAGGTCGCCGTCAGCGCGGCCTTCTTGAAAGGTAAAAAATTGGGCTCGCCTCTGCCGACAATTCACTTGAAGGATATTGGCAAGGAAAAGAATGGCGCATCGCCCGCAGAAGTCGCCGATAAAGTATTCACCGCGATTAAGAATGCAGCGACCAAGTCCGTTAAGGTCCTGGACTTGGGCAAGCTCCAAGACCTGGCTAAAGGCGGTGTAGATGCGGCCAAGAAGGCAGCCGAAGAAGCAAGCAAGGGCGCCACAGATGCAGTCAAAGGCGTGACCGGCGGCACAGGTGACGCCGTTAGCGGCGCGACAAATAAGCTTAAGGGTTTGTTCGGAAAATAAGCCCTGATCAAACCAATCTTGAAATAAAATAAAAGCGCCTCGGAAGTATCTCCGGGGCGCTTTTATTTTTGACTGATACGCGCCTTAAGCGCGGATGTCGACGTAGGAACCCCGCGGCTGAGACGGATCGTTTTGAGCACCTGCCAGTCGTTCCTCAGATTGTCGAATATCGATTTTCTGCTGTACCTGGGCACGGCTTTCTTCGGCCCGCGCTGCCCTGCGACGCTGGTCCGCAGCCTCAATCAGTTGACTCGACTGAGTGCCTGTTTGATACGTTTCCCCTGCCAACCGGTTGTTTTCTGCCAACTGGTCAAGATCATTGGAAATATCTGCCTGACGCGCTTCTTCGGCCCGCGCATCAGCAATACGATCAAAATACCGGTCGTTATATTCGCCGTCTGACACACGAGCTTCTCGCTCCCCAGCCACAGGTGCCTTATAGGGGGACGCATATTCGCGGACCTCAGCGGTCCGCGGTTCCGATCCTCCACCAGAGCGGATAAATTCCTGCCGGTTGGCGCGCGCACGCTCAGCTTGTGTCTCGCTAACAGAACGGGACAACTGGGCCTGACTCCGCTGCGTGGCAACGAAATTGGCGATCAACGATCCGGGTGAGACATCAACCATGTTGGTCGCTCAAATCCCTGCGTGAAGTATTAAGATATCGTTAATTATGCCATAAATTGGGGGTCGCAAACAACTGGAATCGGTAGAACGTGTTAATGATTCGGTGATTCCTGCTCTAGTTCGCTTTTGGCCCGAAGGGTCAAATAACAGGCCCAGATCCAAACGAACAAAGCCAGTAACGCGCCGCCAGCGACTGGCATGGCGAGACCTAAATCCGACGCCAGCCAGCCCATAATAAGCGCTCCAAACGCTGGCCCGCCCCGATTGATGACCCCATAAAGGCTCATAACCCGGCCCCGCATCGCACCATCAACGGCGTTCTGGACCATGGTTTGTGTTGAAATGCCAATAACAACAATCGAAAACCCGGCGAGCACGAGGCAAATGAGCCCAATCCAGAAAATTTCGGAGGATGTAAAGGCCAGTAGTCCAATGATCCCTAGTAATATTGCAACGGTTAGTATCTTGGTCAGGCCCTCCGTTCGCCCGCGCTGTGCCAACCATAATCCTCCCGTCATCGCCCCAAGGCCGGCAGATGACGTCATCATTGCCAAGCCCTCGGCACCTCGGTGAAATACATTGTCGGCGAAACCAGGCAGAAGTTCGGCAAATGGCCGCAAAAAGAAGGATGTCGCAAATATTAGAATAAGCAACGAACGGATGCCGAAATGTCCGTAAACGTATCTAATTCCATCGGTCAAATCGCCGAGGAGGCTGGTTTTTTGAGATTCCTCATCACGTATCCTAGGTTTCAAGCGAACCCGAGTTAACGCAAATACAAAGATTGCGTAACTGAGCGAATTCAGGGCAAACGCGGGTGCGACACCGCCCCATACGATCACCACACCAGCAATCGCCGGGCCGACGAATCTGGCTCCGTTAAAGGTCGCGGCACTAAGAGCAATGGCGGCGGATAATTCTTCACGCTCCACCAGCGACGGAACAAGTGCCATGCGAATTGGCGTGTGGAAACCCAATATGGTTCCCAACACCAACGTTAAGCCGAATACGATTTCAATGGTGATTTGTCCCGTATAGACGAACCCTGCAAGCAGGGCGGCCTGAAGGCCGGATAATATCTGGCACACCATCATCAAGCGCTTATAGTCTCCTCTATCAGCGATGGCCCCGGCAATTGGCGCAATAATCATGGTTGGGAACAGTTCGGCAAATGCGATCACACCCAGCCACATCGCAGACTGGGTTAGTTCCCATGTCAACCAACCGACAGCAACCCGATGCGCCCAGGTGCCGACCAGGGACAAGGCATTCCCAATCCAATAGGTTCGATAATTTCGCGAACTGAAAGCGCGGCCAATCCCACCCAACAAATTGCTTCTCCCAGATAAAATACCGCAACCCCAAGAAAATAATACGTGAGTTCTTGTGTACACATCCAAGTTGGCGAATGCCAGCACACCCTTAATAAATCACATTATATGGGATCATCCTCTGGATGTTTTAGTCAGGCTTCAGTAGGATGCTTTGAAATCCTGAATAAAATTACTGCTGGCGATCTCTCTGGAGGCAACCAATATAATTTACTGCAAAACCAGTATTCTTAGGTGACATTCGTATGACGGCATTAGATGCAGAATCACTTTTAAAGCTTGCTCGGGATAAATCCAAAGCGGGACGCACGGCGTTGGCTGAGACTATTTCAGATCTATTCGTTAATAAGGGCACCGTGCTAACCGACCGGGAACGCGCCCTGATGTTCGATATTCTGCGCCGGATGATCCACGATTTTGAAATGTCCGTGCGCAAAGTAATCAGCGAACACATGGGCTCGTGGGAAGATATCCCTGAAGAATTGGCGCTCATTCTTGGAAATGATGAGATCGAAGTCGCCTATCCCATGCTGGTCAACAGTGGCGTCCTTCAGGACCTATCCCTGATCGAAGTCATTCAACATCGTACGTTGGAACATCAAATGGCGATCGCCATCCGACACACGGTGAGCGAGCAAGTATCAGACGCTTTGGTGGAGGCCGGTGATTCAGGTGTTATTTCAACGTTGTTGGGAAATCAAAACGCAAAGATTTCTGAATCGACAATGGCATTCCTTGTCGAGGAATCACAGCGTGTCGATACCTTCCAGGAGCCGATTTTACGACGGAACGATCTCGATCCGAATTTAGCGAAACGTATGTTGATGTGGGTATCGGCAGCGTTGCGTAAATATGTTCTGGAGAACTACAACATCGATAAGGCTGCAGTCGATGAAATCCTTGAGACCAGTGCCGTTCAAGTCAGTAAATCTGGCGGCGAGGCGAAAGTCTACGGTGTCGTCAATACGGCCAACCAATTGGCTGAAGACTTGCACGACGAGGGCGAAGCAACTCCAGAGTTTATGATCGCGGCCCTCAAGGATGGACATGTTCACTTGTTTGTTAGTCTGCTCCAGCAACTAACAGGGCTCAGATCAAACTTGCTGATGCGCATTCTGTTCGAACCGGGTGGGGAAGGACTGGCGATTATTTGCAGAGGGATAGAATTTGACGACGAAGCGTTTTCCACCATCTTCTCGCTGACCAGAAAAGCAAGGGCCCGGGGAGCTAGCAGCGATAAAGATGATTTTGCAACGGCGATGAAACTATATTCATCAATTACCGTCAAAACCGCAAATGAGGTAATCCAACTTTGGAAAAGGAACGTGGACTACTTATCCGCCATTCGCGAACTAGAGCGGGCTTTGTAACTTGAAAAATTCCCGCAACCCCGAGAATGGTGTCGATACTCGGCGTGGTGTTGAAGCACGTCTGGGATTAGTCACTCGTAGAATCGAAGATTTGACGCGGCTGGTCTCTGATTGGGTCTGGGAAACGGATGAAGATTTTCAGTTGAACTTTGTCTCACCGCGAATTTACGAAGTGCTCGGGTTCCACCCTCATGAACTGCTTGGCAAAACACTATTTGGGCTGGGTGTATTCACAAAAGAGTCCGGAGAACTCCATGATTTCAATTGGCACTCTCCGTTTCGGGATTTGATGTTTGAGTCCGAAAGCCGGGACGGAGGTTTAAAATATTGCTTGGTCAGTGGCCTGCCTATTTACGACCCACAAACAGAGGCATTTTTAGGTGTCAGAGGAACCGCGCGAGATATTACCGAGCACATACGGATGGAGCGACAAAAAAGCGAGTTCATTTCTATTGTCAGCCACGAACTTAGAACGCCCCTGACGTCCATTCAGGGGGCGCTTGGACTTTTGACGACGGATGTCGCCGGTGATTTGCCAGAAAAGGCGCAATCCATAATTAACATCGCTCATAAAAATAGTCTTCATCTGGCTCAGTTGGTCGATGACATACTCGACATGGAAAAAATGGTGACGGACAAGATGGAGTTCGACATCAAGCCACAAGACGTTCAAAAAATTGTTGAGGAAGCAGTTGCCACTATCAGCCCATTTGCCGAACAACATAGCATAAATATCAACGTCCAGATTCTCACGGAAGCGGTGCAGGCTGATGCCGATTCAGATCGTCTAATGCAGGTGCTAAACAATCTAATTTCAAATGCAATCAAGTTTTCGCCAGAAGGCGAAACTGTCGAAATTTCAGTTGCAAATAATAATAATTTTGTCCGAGTTTCGGTTGCAGATCACGGCCCCGGTATCGCCGAGGAATTCCACCAAGAAATCTTCCAGAAATTCACTCAAATTAGCAATGCCACCACACGCTTAGCCCCTGGGACTGGGTTGGGACTTAGCATCGTCAAAGCAATTGTCGATCGAATGAACGCAGAAGTTTCTGTTGAAAGCACTGTTGGGGTTGGCTCAATTTTCTATGTTGATTTGCCGTCTTAGCCGTCCTCTAAAACACGCTTGATGCCACTGATAATTTCATCAATATTTTCTTTGGTTGATACCAGAGGCGGTGCGACAAGGGCGGTATCACCAGTAAATTTTATGTAGACGCCTGAGGAAAAGAGCTTCTTGTGAATTTTCATTCCTCTGGCACCAGCGCCACCTTCAGGTGAAAGATCAATCCCTGCCAGCATGCCGTAGCCCCGAATATCGCTAATGCCTGAGATATCTTTCATCCCGAATATCGCGTCTTGGAAATAAGGAGCCATGGTGGCGGCGTTGGTGAACACACCCTCTTTCTCATAAATGTCCAATACCGCTAAGCTTGCCGCACAGGCCGCCGGATGGCCGGAATAGGTATAGCCATGAAACAGTTCAATGGCACCCGGGGCTGCGCTTTCCATAACTGTCTCATAGATGCCATCACGCACGGCGACCGCACCCATGGGCTGTGCACCATTGGTGATGCCTTTGGCCATGGTGATGATATCCGGGGTGACGCTAAAAGTCTCTGCAGCAAATGGCGTTCCGGTCCGTCCGAACCCGCAAATGACTTCATCAAAAACCAGAAGGATACCGTGCGCGTCGCAAATTTCCCGCAGTCGTTCTAAATAGCCGACAGGCGGCACCAGGCACCCGGTCGAACCTGCAATGGGCTCGACAAAGCACGCGGCAATACTATCACCGCCGAGCAAGCTTGCGAACCGATCCAAGTCTTCAGCCAGTTCTGCGCCTGTTTTTGGTTGGCCTTGGGTGAATTTATTCTCTTCCAGCCAAGTATGACGCATGTGAACGACCCCTGGCATGACGCTGCCGAAGGCTTCACGATTTTTCATGATCCCGCCTAGGGTCGTGCCGCCGATGTTTACACCGTGATAGGCGCGCTCGCGTGAGACAAAATGGCGGCGCTGGCCGTCGCCACGTGCGCGGTGGTAGGCGATGGAAATTTTGAGCGCCGTGTCGATGGCTTCAGAGCCGGAATTCACAAAAAACACGTGATTGAGATCGTCAGGCGTTAGGTCCGCGACCCTTCGCGCGACCTCAAATGAACCCGCATGTCCCATTTGGAAGGGCGAAGCGTAATCAAGCGTTGTGAGCTGTTTCGCCACCGCATCAGCGATTTCCTTCCTTCCGTGCCCTAAGGCGCAACAAAAAAGCCCGGATGATCCGTCGATCAGCTTTTCGCCTTTATGATTCCAATAATAAACCCCCTCGGCCTTTACCAACAGTCGAGGGTCTTCCTTGAACGCTCGATTGCCGGAAAATGGCATCCAATGTTCTTCGAGAGAGTTGGGTTTTTGATCAAGCACGTTCATAGCTTTTTCCTCAGAAATCGTTTAGGCGGAAGATTTTAAGAGTCCTCGCTTGTTCCCCTGCCGTCAACCGTAAATTCTCGATCAAGATAATGTGAAAGTTCTCCCCTTGAATAAGACCTAAATTTCCCGATAGTGCGGTTAGTTTCCCTACCTATAGGAGGATGTTTATGAGTTTAGATGAAAAGCTTGCCGCACTTCGTGAAGCAAGCGCCGGCAAGATGCCCGCCGAAGTTAAAGAAGTTCTGGTGGGTGCCGTTAAAGATTTACGCGAAAACGCCATGGACAGGATCATCAAGGTTGGTGACACCCTGCCGTCGTTCACCTTGCAAAACCAGGACGGCACAGATGTATCGTCTGCTTCCCTGCTGGCGAACGGCCCGGTGGTTCTCTCGGTTTACCGAGGACACTGGTGACCTTACTGTAATGCAGAGCTGTATGCTTTGCGCGATATTGTCGACCCTCTGAAAGACCTTGGCGCAAGTTTGGTTGCGTTAACACCGCAATTGCCTGCGTTGGGCAAGGACTTGGTTGAAAAGCATGGATTGAATTTTGACCTTCTGTCCGATATTGGCTGCAATACATTCAGAAGCCTTGGAATTGATTTCAAGGTGCCTGACGATGTGAAAGCCATTTACGGCAAGTTTGGTATCGATCTTAATGCCACCAACGGTGACGACAGCTGGGTGCTGCCGATGCCGGGGCGGATTGTTGTTGATACGAACGGCATTGTTCAACACTCAGAATTCGATCCGGATTATACCCACCGGCCGGAGCCTGATGCGACACTGGCTGCTGTAAAAGCTTTATAAGCAACCGCCGGTCTAACGAAATTTTACGGCTGCTCCACCTGGGGCGGCCGTAATCTTTTGGCACCTCAAATACGAGCAGCTCGCGCCCTTCACAATTTCACGTCAGACCGAAAAGCAGAAGTGATATATCCTGTCACAGACTTCTGCTTTTGACCCTAAGCAGCCATTTAAATTTTCTAAAACGTGAGGATGTCGTCCCTATTAATATATTTTGGGACTGGTCTGGAGCCGCTTCACTGATCAGAAATTGTTGCTGGAATAAGGTCTTTTTGATGGG
>JABJKH010000077.1 GCA_018660465.1 Rhodospirillaceae bacterium | reverse complement strand
TATAAATACGTTAATTTTCCGAAGATTTAAGTGCGATACTTGACCAATTAAGTCGGACATCCTATATACCGCATAGTGTGATTGAAGGTATTCGCAAACGAACTCAGGCGCGGAGCGCCTTTGATCGCAAAATATTCACGCGTTCCAATAAGATATAGCAGAGCCCATGATTTTCAAGCGGATTCGAGAAGATATAGATGCGTTTATGGCCCGTGACCCTGCGGCACACTCTAAGTTAGAGGTGATTTTGTGCTATCCGGGTCTGCACGCCTTGATGTATTACCGGCTGTCTCACGGATTGTGGCGGCGTGGCTGGCGCGTGTTAGGGCGGTTAATCTCGCACATCGGGAAGGTCTTAACTGGAATTGAGATCCATCCAGCAGCCAAGATCGGACGGCGATTTGTAATCGATCATGGCACTGGCGTCGTCATTGGTGAAACGTCGGAAGTCGGCGATGACGTGACGATTTACCATGACGTGACTCTCGGCGGAATTTCGCCTTCTGTGGACTCTGCATCTCAGGTTAATGTGAAGCGCCATCCGACCTTGATGGATGGTGCCATTGTTGGGTCTGGTGCGCAAATTTTGGGCCCGATCACCGTAGGCAAAGAAGCCCGTGTCGGTTCTAACGCTGTGGTGACCAAGGACGTGCCAGCGGGCATGACGGCGGTCGGGATTCCGGCTCGGGTGGTAATGCCAAAGGATAAATCAAAATCTCATGAGTTTGTCGCCTATGGCGAACCAGCTGACGGTTGCCCTGACGTGGTGCTAACGACCATCGAAGAGCTACGTGGTCAGGTCGCGTCTTTAATTAGCAAGGTCGGCGAACTTGAGAGCAGGCTCCAAGAATACGACGGAGAAAAGCCTTCGGACGGTGACAAACGAAACAAAATCGTATCCGGCGGCAAGTCCTGATTTATTCCCACAGGCATTGTTGCCAGATGTATGAAAGTAAACGCGTTGAAGCAAGAGGAGGATTGAGGTGAAATTAAGTACCAAGGGGCGTTACGCCGTCATGGCGATGACCGATCTGGCTTCTAATAGCCATGGAGACCCGGTTTCGCTTGCAGATGTGGCAGAGCGGCAGGAAATTTCTCTTTCATATTTGGAGCAATTGTTCAGCAAGTTGCGCAAGGGCGGCGTTGTTAAAAGTGTGCGCGGACCCGGCGGCGGCTATTTGCTCTCCAGAGACGCAAGTGACCTGCGAATTTCTGACATTGTTTTGGCAGTGAATGAGCCACTTTCGACCACTCGCTGTACGCCGGGTTCGGCGGAAGGCTGCACGTCGGATCGAAGTCGCTGTTTAACCCATGATCTATGGGAAGAACTGGGCAATCAAATTCACTTGTATCTTAGTTCCATCTCTCTGGACGATGTCTGCAAACGACGGGTTCTAGGCACCAGCGGAACCCTACATCGAACAAGCCTACTGGAGCCGTGCGCGGCGGCCGAATAGTGCTGATCGGAAATTCCATGAAGACAACCGTCTACTTAGATCACAATGCGACCACGCCGGCGCGGCCAGAAGCAATCGAGGCCGTGGTTGAGGCGCTGTCTCTGGTTGGCAATGCCTCATCAGTACACCGTGAAGGTCGTGCCGCACGTCGCATAATTGAAGATGCGCGATCTAGAGTGGCAGCCCTTGTCGGTGCCGGTGAAACAGATGTGGTGTTTACCAGTGGCGGAACCGAAGCCAATAATCTAGCTATCCGTGGCGGTAGCCGTATGCGTGTGTTGGTGTCAGCTGTGGAACATTTGTCTGTTCTTGAGGCTAAACGGGAAGTTGAAATTATTCCTGTAGATACCGATGGCATAATTGATATGGAGGCGCTTGAAAGGTTATTAGCCAAGGAAGACGGGTTGGCGTTGGTATCGGTCATGCTGGCGAATAACGAAACAGGCGTCATTCAACCGGTTCAAGCGATTGGCGAAATTTGCCGCCGTTACGGCGCACTGCTGCATACGGATGCGGTACAAGCCGCTGGCAAGATACCCGTTCAACTGACGGGCCTCGGCGTGGATTTGATGACCTTGTCGGCTCATAAAATTGGTGGCCCGATGGGGGTAGGTGCGCTCATCGCGACGCCTCGTGCTGCCTTAACTGGCGTAAGCTTCGGCGGCGGTCAGGAGAAGGGACTGCGGCCTGGAACGGAAAATCTGCCAGCTATTGCGGGATTTGGAAAAGCAGCTGAGATCGCTGCGGATAAAGTTAAGAGTTTTGCCGCCCTCGCGTGGAGGAGGAATGATTTGGAACGTCGTATCCTTGAAATTTCCCCCGACGCCCAAATTTTTGGCGCGGGTGCCGATAGGCTACCGAACACCAGCTGCATCGCGATGCCCGGGGTTGATAGCGAGACCCAGGTGATGGCGTTGGATTTAGACGGTGTTTCGGTGAGTGCGGGTTCTGCCTGTTCATCGGGAAAGGTCGCCATAAGTCATGTCCTAGAAGCAATGACGCCGGACCTGCCTGAGACTGAAAACGCCATTCGAGTCAGCCTTGGATGGACGACAGAAGATGCGGATATTGATCGGTTCGTAGAAGCGTGGTCAGCGCTTTACGGACGGCTTGGTGCTGCTGAGCCAAAAAAATTAGGGAGACAAGTTTAATGGCACCGCGCGCGGATCAAGCCCAACAACAAAAAGACGAATTATCAGAACAACTGGCAGGCCAGAAGTATAAGTACGGTTTCGTCACAGACATTGAATCCGATCAGGCACCTAAGGGTTTGAGCGAAGATATCGTGCGCTTCATTTCGGCCAAGAAGAACGAGCCGGAATGGATGCTGGATGCGCGGCTAAAAGCGTATCGTCATTGGCTGACCATGCCGGAGCCCGAGTGGGCGAAGCCTGAGTTCCCACCGATTGACTACCAGGACGCCTATTATTATTCCGCACCTAAGTCTCTGGACGACAAACCCAAAAGCTTGGACGAAGTTGATCCTGAATTGTTGGAGACTTATGAAAAGCTGGGCATTCCCTTGTACGAGCAGGAACGCCTCGCCGGTGTGGCCGTTGATGCGGTGTTCGATAGTGTTTCTGTTGCGACGACATTCAAAGGTAAACTTGAAGAAGTCGGCGTTCTGTTTTGCCCGATTTCAGAAGCCATCGAACGTTGCCCTGAACTGGTTAAAAAATATATGGGCAGCGTGGTGCCCTATACGGACAATAAGCACGCCGCACTGAACGCGGCAGTGTTTACTGACGGATCATTCGTCTACATCCCAAAGGGCGTAAAATGCCCGATGGAACTTTCAACGTACTTCCGAATTAATGCGGAGAATACGGGGCAGTTTGAACGCACGCTGATCATTGCGGATGAAGGCTCGTACGTGAGTTATCTTGAAGGTTGCACGGCACCCATGCGGGACGAGAACCAACTTCACGCAGCGGTGGTCGAACTGATCATCATGGATGATGCCGAGATCAAATATTCAACGGTGCAGAACTGGTATCCGGGTGACGCGGAAGGCAAAGGCGGCATCTATAATTTCGTGACCAAGCGGGCGGCGTGCCGGGGGAAGAATTCTAAAGTCTCATGGACCCAAGTTGAAACCGGCTCTGCCATCACTTGGAAGTATCCAAGCTGCATCTTGCAGGGTGACAATTCCGTGGGTGAGTTCTATTCCATCGCCATCACCAACAACATGCAGCAAGCCGATACCGGCACCAAGATGATTCACTTGGGCAAGAACACGTCCTCCAAAATTATCTCCAAGGGGATATCGGCAGGTCGGGCGGATCAAACCTATCGCGGTCTCGTTCGGGTATCGTCAAAGGCGAATGGTGCCAGGAACTATACCCAGTGCGATTCGCTTTTGATCGGTGATCAATGTGGTGCGCACACGATCCCTTACATCGAAAGCAAAAACAAAAATGCGGTCGTCGAACATGAAGCGACCACATCGAAGATCAGTGAGGACCAGCTGTTCTATCTGCGCCAACGCGGTATCGGTGAAGAAGACGCGGTCGCACTTGTCGTTAACGGGTTCTGCCGCGAAGTCTTGCAGCAACTGCCCATGGAATTCGCCGTCGAAGCACAAAAGCTGGTCGGCATTAGTCTAGAAGGAAGTGTCGGATAACTATGCTTGAAATTAAAAACCTGCACGCGACTGTTGACGGCAAGGAAATCCTCAAGGGGATTGACCTGTCTATAAACGCGGGCGAAGTCCACGCCATCATGGGGCCTAACGGATCGGGGAAAAGTACGCTGAGCTACGTGCTTGCCGGACGCGATGGCTATGAAGTCACTAAGGGCGACGTGATCTATAAGGGCAAAGACCTGTTGGACTTAGCACCTGAAGATCGCGCGGCTGAAGGCATCTTCTTGGCGTTTCAATATCCGGTCGAAATTCCGGGTGTTCCCAATACGACGTTCTTAAAAGAAGCCGTGAATGCCGTGCGCAAATACCGCGGCGAAGACCCGTACGATGCGATGCAGTTTGTTAAAATGGTGCGCGCTAAGACCAAGGAACTGGGCATCAATGACGACATGCTGAAGCGAGCCGTCAACGTCGGCTTCTCTGGCGGTGAGAAAAAGCGTAACGAGATTTTGCAAATGGCGATGCTGGAACCAAGCCTGGCTGTCATGGATGAGACCGACAGCGGCCTCGACATCGATGCCTTAAAAGTCGTGGCCGATGGCGTCAATTTGCTGCGCTCCCCTGATCGGGCAATGCTGATGATCACGCATTACCAGCGCTTGCTGGATTACATTGTGCCGGATTACGTGCACGTTTTGGCACATGGTAAAATTCAACGCTCCGGCGGCAAGGAGTTGGCATTGGAGCTGGAAGAAAACGGCTACGCCGATTATGCGGAGGTCGCGGCTTAGATATGGCGCAAGAGACGTTCACGATTGAAGGGTTGCCGACTCCCAGGCTTGAGGCTTGGAAGTACACGAACCTGCGCGCCCTGGGTCAGATCGAATTTTTAACGACACCTGATTCACCAAGTCTCGACCAAGCGCCGAGCTTAGTCTCGAACTCTGCGGCTCGGCTAGTGTTTGTGAATGGTCATTTGAATGAAGCTCTTTCCGAAGTCGCGGGCGGCATGATTGAAATTACCAAAGACGGCTTTGTCTTACGTGTTGCAGCTGGGGTCGAAGTAGATCAGCCGGTCGAGGTGGTCTTTGTCGGCGGTATAAGCGATGCCGCAGTGACCTACGCCCCGCGTATGCGCATCGACCTTGAAGACAACAGCCGCGCCACGGTCTTGGAATATCATATTGGTCTTGGCGATGGCGTTTATTTTTCCAATGGCGAGACAAAGATCAATGTCGGACAAGGTGCCAAGCTCAACCATATTAAAGTCCAAGCTGAAGGTTCTGAAGCCTATCACCTCTCCAACGTTCACGCGCAGGTCGCGCGGGATGGCGGCTATGAGGCTTGCACCTTATCCATCGGCGCCAAGCTATCGCGTAACGACATCAATGTCAGGTTGGAAGGCGAGGGCGCGTCCTGTGGCCTAAACGGTCCGACCTTGATTCGTGGCAGCCAGCACTGTGACAACACCACCATCGTTGATCACTTGGTGCCCCACACTGCATGTAGCGAAGTCTTTAAAGGCGTGCTGGATGACAAGGCGCGGTCGGTCTTTCAAGGCAAGATCGTTGTTCATAAAGACGCGCAAAAGACGGATGGACGGCAGCACTGTAAGACACTGTTGCTCTCAGACGATGCGGAAGTGAACGCCAAGCCGGAACTGGAAATCTATGCCGACGATGTGAAATGTGCCCATGGTGCGACGGTCGGTGAAATCGATGAGACGGCGCTGTTCTATTTGCGGTCTCGCGGCGTGCCTGAAAAGCGGGCGCGAAGTTTGCTAATCGAATCGTTCCTGGGCGAAGCCTTAGAAAATATCGAAGCGGACGATATCAGCGTAGTCCTGGCGGACATGATTTCAAGCTGGTTGTCGGAGGAAAATTGATATGACGAATGCCTCCAACGTTGTTGAAATGACTCCGAACGCGGGCAGTAATGCCTACGACGTAGCACAAGTGCGGAAAGATTTCCCGGCCCTGCATCAAGAAGTCTACGGCAAGCCGCTGGTCTACTTGGACAACGGCGCAAGCGCGCTCAAACCCCAAGCCGTCATCGATACCATGACTGAAGTCATGAGCACCTATTATGCGAATGTGCATCGCGGTGTGCATCGTTTGAGCCAACTTTCGACCGACGCCTATGAAGAAGCCCGCAGGAAAGTCGCGACGTTTATTAACGCCGCCTCTGACAATGAAATCGTTTTTGTGAGAGGCGCGACGGAGGCAATCAATCTTGTCGCCGCCACCCATGGCCGTACCCACTTGAGCGAAGGTGACGAGGTCATCATATCGCACATGGAGCACCATGCGAACATCGTGCCCTGGCAGATGTTGCGGGACGAAATGGGGATTGTGCTTAAAGTCGTTCCGATTGACGACGAAGGCCATTTCCTGATGGACGCGTACGAAAAGATGCTCGGTCCCCGGACCAAGCTCGTCGCCGTCACGCATATTTCAAACGCTCTCGGCACCATCACACCGATGGCGGAGATTATTCGTCTGGCTCATGAGGTGGGTGCTTTGGTGCTGGTCGATGGCTGCCAGGCTGTGCCGCATATGAAGGTTGATGTTCAGGCATTGGATGCAGATTTCTACGTCTTCTCAGGCCATAAGCTCTATGGTCCAACCGGGATTGGTGTGCTGTACGGCAAGCTTGATCTTCTGAACGCCATGCCACCGTATCAGACAGGTGGCGACATGATCCGTTCTGTCACCCTGGAAAAAACAGAATTCGCCGACGCGCCGCATCGGTTTGAAGCTGGCACACCCGCGATTGTTGAAACAATTGGGCTGGGCGCTGCTATCGATTATATCACGGCACTTGGCCTCGATAATATTGCCGCCCACGAGCATGCTTTGTTGGAATATGCAACGGCTCAGTTGCTGGAAGTTCCCGGCCTACACATCCACGGCACGGCCAAGGAAAAAGCCAGTATCATCTCGTTCGTGATGGATGCGGCGCATTCCCATGATGTCGGCACCATTGTCGACCGGGCAGGGGTTGCCGTTCGCGCAGGCCATCATTGTGCACAGCCGGTGATGGACCGCTTCGGCGTCACGGCCACAGCCCGGGCATCGTTTGGAATTTATAATACCAAGGATGAGGTTGATCTGTTGGTCGAAGCCCTTAATGCGGTTCAGGAGATTTTTGGCTGATGTTTGAAGATCTCAGAGACCTTTACCAAGAAGTGATCCTAGATCACGGCAAGAACCCCAGGAACTGCCATCCGCTTGAAGGCGCGAGCCACATGGCGCATGGCAACAATCCAATGTGCGGTGATACCTTGGATGTCTTTCTTAAGGTGGATGACGCCGGAAGTATTGCGGATGTTTCCTTCTTCGGGAGGGGCTGCGCGATCTCTGTCGCCTCAGCTTCAATGATGACGGAAATTTTAAAGGGCAAGACCGTCGCCGAGGCGCAGAAATTATCCGACGATTTTCAAAGCATGTGCACTAAGGATGATTTTGATTTTGAAGGCGCCACTGATGAGTTAGATGAAGACGCCATTGAGCGATTGCAAATGCTGTCCGGCGTCAAAGAATTTCCAGTTCGCGTTAAGTGCGCGACCTTGGCTTGGCACACAATGACCGCCGCCGTTGTTGATGGTGGCGAAGTAACGACTGAGTAGCAGCAGGAAGAATAGAATGAACAAAGATGCACCCATAGACCAACATATGCCCTACGATGACCATATGCTCCCGCCTGGGGGTTCGTTAGAGGAATTTACGGCCAAGGCAGGTGGCCCCTTGCCCGACGGCGTAGAAATTTCGGATCAGGCTGAGCTTATTGAAGCGATACGTACGGTCTACGATCCTGAAATCCCGGTTAATATTTATGATCTGGGTTTGATCTACACCCATGACATTACCGACCAAGGTGATGTTGCGATTACCATGTCGCTGACGGCACCTGGCTGCCCCGTGGCAGGTGAAATGCCGGGGATGGTCGCGAATGCAGTGGCGCAAGTTGAAGGCCTCGGCGTGGTTGACGTTAAGATTGTGTGGGAGCCTGCGTGGACACCTGACCGCATGACTGAAGACGCGAAACTCGCGCTTGGCATGTTTTAGGACTATAATAAAGACAACGATACGGAGCGATTATGGCTGAGCCTATTTTGACCATTACCGATGCTGCTGCGGAACGGATTAAGTTTCTGATGGCGCAATCTGACGCACCTGTTGAAGGCCTGCGTCTGGGCGTAAACACGCGCGGCTGCAATGGCATGAGCTACACCGTCGATTATGCCCAAGAGGTAGATTCTGCGGACGAAGAAGTCCTGACAAATGGAGTCAAAGTCTACGTTGATCCCATGGCGGTAATGTATCTTATTGGTACGGAAATGGACTATGTAGAAGACAAGCTGGCCGCGCATTTTACGTTTAACAATCCCAATGCAAAAAGCCTCTGCGGCTGCGGCGAGAGCTTTAACGTCTGAAGATGACCGATCCATCCCTTCGACCGCCGGTGGAACTTCCCGAAAGAAACGCGCCGGTCTATCTGGATTACCAAGCGACCACGCCGACGGACCCACGTGTTGTCGAGGCGATGCTGCCTTACTTCTCAGAAAAATTGGGAAACCCCGCATCGACCAGTCATTTCTATGGCTGGGAAGCGGAAGAGGCGGTTGATAAAGCACGCGAACAGATTGCGTCTTTAATTGGGGCTGAGCCTCGGGAAATTGTTTTTACGTCGGGTGCTACAGAATCCAACAACCTCGCCATTCAAGGCGTTGGCCGGTTTTACGGGGAACGCAAGAACCATATCATTACAGCGGTGACAGAGCATAAATGTGTGCTCGAAGCCTGTAAGTATATGGAGCGAGAAGGGTTTGAGGTTACGTTTTTAGAGGTTGGACCGGACGGTCTGCTGGATTTGAACCACCTGAAAGAAGCGATCACCGAGAATACAGCCCTGGTTTCGATCATGGCCGTGCACAACGAAATTGGCGTCATTCAACCGATGGCGGAGATCGGGGCCATCTGCCGCGAACGGGGCGTGTACTTTCACACCGATGCGGCCCAGGCCGTGGGCAAAATCCCCTTAGATGTGAATTCCATGAACATCGACCTGCTGAGCATTTCAGGTCATAAAGTCTATGGCCCCATGGGGATTGGTGTGCTGTATGTCCGCCGTCGCCCCCGAGTACGGTTGGAGCCTCTGTTCAAAGGCGGTGGACAAGAACGCGGCATGCGCTCTGGGACTCTCTCAACGCCGCTGTGTGTCGGCATGGGGGAAGCCTGTGCCATCGCAGAACAAGAACTGGGTGATGAAGCCGTCAGGTTGGGGCGTCTTAAGGACATGCTTTATCAAGGCGTCATGGGCCGGGTGCCCGATGTCTATTTGAATGGCAACAGCGATCTGCGCATTCCCGGAAATTTAAATTTTAGTTTTGACCATGTTGATGGCGCGGGCCTGATTGCGGGCTTGAAGGGAATTTCTGTTTCCAGTGGATCGGCCTGTACGTCTGGCGATGTCGCGCCGTCGTATGTTCTGAAGGCTTTAGGGGTCAGCGACGCGCTGGCATTCGCTTGTGTGCGGATTGGCCTGGGGCGGTTCACGACGGTCGCCGATATTGAAATTGCGGTTGAGACGATTGTCGAAAACGTCGCCCAACTGCGTGTGTCTAATCCAGAGAATAAGGTTTCCGCTTAATGCTAAAGATGACGTTTGTTGGCTCTGATGGTCAGCGCCTGGAAGTTGATGCGCCGGAAGGATTGACGGTCTTGGATGTCGCCCACCGCAGCAGCATCGATATTGAGGGCTCATGCGAAGGCTGCATGGCGTGTTCGACCTGCCATGTGATCGTCGATAAAGATTGGTACGATAAGTTACCAGAAGCGGGTGAGGAGGAAGAAGACATGCTTTGCCTCGCCTTCGGTCTGCAGCGGACCTCCAGGCTCGCGTGTCAAATCACCATGACACCCGAACTGGACGGCCTGACCGTTGCCCTGCCGTCCGATGTTCGGAATATGCTTTTGGAGTAATTACCCGGTGCGAAGAATCAGGTGAAAGCCGAAAGAGGTTTTAACGACGTCGCTGGCTTCGCCTTTTTCTAGTTTAAACGCCGCCGCTCCGAAGCTTGGAACCATGTCATTGGGACCAAAGAAGCCGAGGTCGCCGCCGTCTGCGCCTGACGGGCAGTCTGAATTCGCTTTTGCTAATTCGCCAAAGTCGGCACCGTTATCGAGTTCTTCTTTTAACTCTTTGATTTTCGCCTCGGCGTCTTCGGCGGAGAGTTGCGAACGGGACCGTTCACCGTCAGCGGTCGCAATTAGAATGTGGGAAGCTTTAATTTTATCAGCCATATTTTCCTCTGATGTAACAAATAAGTGGGCGGCGTTTATGCCGTTCGGGGTCTCTCTTAGGATATAAAGCGCCCGACTGCAAATACCATGATAATTCACCTGCTCTTGTATTGAATTTTGGAAGGCTTATATTCCCGCCCATGAACTCAATTGGATTAGATAAGCCGGTTTCAGAAACCCGCGTGGTGGTGGCCATGTCGGGCGGCGTTGATAGTTCCGTCACAGCAGCCATGCTGGCGGATGAAGGCTACGACGTCGTCGGCATCACGTTGCAGCTTTACGACCACGGTGAGGCGGTGGAGCGCCCGGGCAGTTGCTGTGCGGGCGCAGACATTGCGGATGCCCGCCGGGTCGCCGAAACTGTCGGTATTCCCCATTACGTGTTGGACTACGAAAGTAAGTTCCGCCAATCGGTGATCGATGACTTTGCCGATAGCTACCTGCGCGGTGAAACCCCGATCCCGTGCGTGCGCTGCAACCAGACGGTAAAGTTTAGAGACCTGTTAGGAACTGCCAAAGATTTGGGCGCTGATGCACTGGCCACAGGTCACTACGTGCGCAGAGAACTGGGCACAGGTGGTCCTGAACTCCACCGCGGCATCGACGACGGCAAGGACCAGAGCTACTTCCTCTTTGCGACCACTCCGGAACAGTTGGATTATCTCCGCTTTCCCTTAGGCGGCTTGGATAAAGGCGCAACCCGTGACTTGGCGCGGAAGTACGGCTTGGCGGTATCAGAAAAGCCGGACAGCCAGGATATTTGCTTCGTGCCAAATGGGTCTTATGCCGATGTTGTTGAGAAGCTTCGCCCTGGTGCGTTGGACCCAGGCGATATCGTCGACCTAGAGGGAAATGTCATTGGCCAGCACGATGGCATCATCAATTTTACCGTCGGTCAGCGAAAGGGCATGGGCATCGCTGCGGGTGAGCCTTTGTATGTCATTCGATTAGAACCTGAATTCCACCGGGTTGTTGCCGGACCAAGAGAGGCATTGGTGGAAAAAGCGCTTCGAGTAGCGGATGTGAACTGGTTGGGTCCTAACAATTTATCCGAAAAGGGATTAGATGTTCAGGTAAAGCTTCGCTCGACCCAGAAATTAGTCGATGCAACGGTGATCGCGCTGACGGATGACAGCGCAAAAGTTATTCTCCATGATCCACAAGCGGGTATTGCACCGGGCCAAGCATGTGTGTTTTATGACGGAAGTAGAGTTTTAGGTGGCGGCTGGATCGTAAGAGATTAACCGCCCAACGGCGGAGAAGAGCCATGGTGGAGATTAAACTAAACGCACCGTTGGACGCATCATCGGTTCTTGTGATGCCCGGAATTGATCTGGCGAAAAGCGGCATTGCGGCAATTATTGTCGATGGCGGCGGAATCCATATCGGCAAGTACACCAGCCTCTCTACCTATACCAAAGAATTATCGCAGAACGTCGGCAAATATATCGAAGGCCGCCCGTACCGGGAAAACAATCCCGACGGCTTCCGCCGCATCCACCGCGCCTTAGGTGAAGCGGTAAAGGTAAAGGCCTCAATTTCCGTTGTCTTAATGCAAAACTGGGACAGCCAATCCCAAGGCGAAAACCTCAAGAATAAGCTGATGGAGTCGATTGGGACTCTGTGAGCTGTTTCTCCCGCCCGCGTAACACCGCTCAGTATCTCCAAAAAATCCATCTTCGGAAACATACGAGAACACAGCGACGGAAACGGAAGGGTTTCATTTTGATGTCGGGGAAATTGCGAAGTGGGAAAGGGCTAATAAGAACCTTCTCAGTGAATCCTCAGTGTTCTCAGTTTCCTCAGTGGTAAGGTAACAGGCAGACGGTAAAGCTGGATCGTCGAGAGAAAATTCACGATCCAAGACCTGACCCCTCTCTTTTTGACCCCTCTCTTTTGTGACCCCTCTCTTTTTGTTAACTTCCAAAATACATAATCATTTTAGAAATTATATGACTGAAGAATAATTTCTTAGATAATGATAATTAGATATCAGAGATCAAATAGTCCGGGGGGCTTTCAACTACACTGTACTGATGTTTTAAAGCCGACGGGCAGGATGCAAGTCTGAATGAGGTCTTGAAATTGGGAGACGTTAAAAATTGATGGGAAGGCGGCTGTGTGTTGAGATGCAATGCATAATTGGGGGAAGAAGATATGACTCGCAGTCCGGAAGGCTTCGGGAAAGCACAAAAGATGAGAAATATTAACAGGCATGACCGGAGCGCTCGGATAAGCTCTGGTGGTTGGCCAGACGTGCGACATTTGATGTAAGGAACTAATTAATGACCGAAGGCATGGCGGCAAACAACGGGGGTGTATCGGTGGCGGGCAAGAGGGCAAGCGGACAGGCTCCGGCAAAGTCGGTCGGTAAAAAGAAATCGCGGAAGGCACCTACCAAAGCAACCAACCACGGAAAAACTGGGGGTGGCAAGACCGGAGCCAAGACAAAGACCGCCGGTCAGGCACCTCGGAAACCGACAGCCGCGAAGCCCGAGGTCATGGCGCAACCTGTGGCGGCGCAAGTCGAACAACCTGCTTCCCGCCAACCCTCACCCACCGAGGTGCTGGGCCAAGTGGTGGGGCTGATGTGCCAGAGCCCGTTGCACAAGCATTTCTTTATGGCTGATCTTGAGTGGTTGGTGATGCCGGCGATCATGACCCAGCAATTTCGCCTGTTCCGCAAAGACGGCCGCCCCATCGCCTATGCATCCTGGGCCTATCTCGGCAAAGACGCCGCCGAACGCCTCACCCAAGGTGCGCGCAAGATCAAACCCGATGAATGGAAGACAGACGGCGGCGAACTCTGGCTCATCGACCTCGTCGCGCCCTTAGGCGGCAACGAGGTCATTCTCAAGGAACTCCGCGAAAAAGTGTTTAAGGGGGAGAAGGTGAAGACACTCCAGCCTGCACCAGATGGGGACGGGCTGGCGGTGGTAGAGTGGTAATTATTATCTGATCACAACCTAGATCAAACTATAACAATTAATGTGATGAAGAGAGGTCTAAGCGTGTCGATCCCGTTTAAAGGAACAATATTAGATATATCTAAGTACCGCCTACCCTGGGTTGGGTTTGCCGCTGGGTGTCTTATTGGCCTTATTACAAATGCGAGCTGGGCCGTGCCATTCATAGGCATTTATGGCTTCGTGTTAATGCTTATTGTATTTTGGGAACTGAAGTTATTCAAAAAATCATTTTCGGGAAATGTAGATCCGAAAATTATACAGTTATTATCATTTTTTGTTTCGTACAATTTTTTAAAAAAAAGATTAAGCTACTACGAATTTATATTCTTGCCACCACCGGATGAATACAACCAAAGATATTGTCTTTGGTCGTCACCTCTCTTTTGTATATTCATTATTTTTTTAGTTCCTAATTCATACGCCTTGTTTTCGATAATTTCGTTCGAGTTATTCGAATCTACATATTTAGTTTGGGCGGAATGGGTGTCGTCTTCAATAAAAAAAATTAGCGGGTTGATTCCAGCCTACAGTAAATATCTAGAAGAAGGTGCTGAATTGGGAGGAATAAATACAGGAAAATTAATATCTAATATTTATATTTTCAGTTATTGCGTTGGTTTAATTTGTATTGGACTAACATTTATTTCTCCAGTAATACATTTTTATCAAATTAGAGAGAGTACTGAGCACCTTGTTTTCAATTATGGGGGATGGAAAAAAACGGTCGGTGAAGCATTTTTCGCAGTTGTAGTCATGTTGGCACTTTTCGTAATTTTTTCGACGGTCCCAGTTTTTATTGGGGGCGGAACAGGTGGTTCGTCTCTTGTATCCAGCAATAGTAATTTGGTCAATATTTTTGCTGTATCTTCCGTGGTGCCGTTAATTGTTTATATATTTTACATTGTGGTTTATTCTTTATTTATACTACTAATGAACAAAAAATTCTATATGTATTAATTTTTAACAAAATTAGTATTTATAAAATATTGTTTTTATTTGGAAAATATCATGATTAGTGAGAGTGTATTGGACAGTAGCGAGACAAGGGGTCAGGTCTTGAATCGTGAATTCTGGCACCTAGGTGGTTGTGTAAAATCCCTTTTAGGCTCAATAGGCAAACGGGATCTCAACTTTTGAATGTTCCATGGTAAGGCCGTGCCGCTGAGCGTCCTTCGAGACGGCTGCTTTGCAGCCTCCTCAGGATGAGGGTGTTAAGTAAGGTGCTGAAATTAATAATGAAAAATAAAATAAAACGTCCTCATCCTGAGGAGCCGCGCTTGCCGCGTCTCGAAGGATGCTGAGTTGAGTGGGGACCTCGCGCTTACTCCGCCGCCTCAGTCTCCCCATCCATAATCCCCGCTTCCTCCAACACCTCCAACGCCTCCTGCGCTTCCTGTTGGCGCGCCCACATTTTGGCGTAGGGACCATCTTGGATTAGGAGGTCGGTGTGGCTGCCGCGTTCGGAGATTTTTCCGGCATCCAGGACGATGATCTCGTCTGCGTCCACCACGGTGGATAGGCGGTGGGCGATCATTAACGTGGTGCGGCCTTCGGAGACTTTGCGGAGGCTTTCTTGAATTTCTTTTTCGGTGTGGGTGTCGAGGGCGGAAGTTGCTTCATCGAACAACATGATTTTGGGTTGCTTCAGGATCGTGCGGGCGATGGCGACGCGTTGTTTTTCGCCACCGGATAATTTCAGGCCGCGTTCGCCGACTTTGGTTTGGTAGCCGTCTGGCTGGTTCATGACAAAATCGTGGATGGCCGCATGGCGGGCGGCGTCTTCGACTTCGGCGGGCGTTGCACCTGGATTGCCATAAGCGATGTTGTAATAGACCGTGTCATTGAACAGGACGGTATCCTGCGGGACGATGCCGATTGCGGCACGCAAACTGTCTTGGGTGACAGTTCGGACGTCCTGGCCATCGATCAAGACGTCGCCTTCGTCCACATCATAGAAGCGGAACAGAATACGAGAGATAGTTGATTTTCCGGACCCACTCGGTCCGACGATGGCGACGGTTTTCCCCGCCGGGACCTTAAAGGAAATATCGTTGATGACAGGGCGGCGGGGGTCGTAGCGGAACGAGACATTGCGAAATTCGATGTTGCCGCCACTGACGCTGAGGTTTGTTGCATGATCGCTGTCTTGAATTCCCGGTGTTTTTCCCAGAAGGCCGAACATCGTCTCCATATCAATGAGGGATCGTTTGATTTCCCGGTAAACAAACCCCAGAAAATTAAGCGGCATGTACAGTTGAATGAGATACGCGTTCACCAGCACAAAATCACCAATCGTCATGGTCCCAGCCGCGACACCTTGACCGGCCATGATCATGACCACCGTGAGCCCGATGGAAATAATCGCGCCTTGGCCGATGTTCAGCAGCGACAAGGATGTCTTGCTGTCGATGGCCGCTTTCTCATAGGCCTGGAGTGCTCCGTCAAAGCGGCGGGCTTCGTGTTCTTCGTTGCCGAAGTATTTGACGGTCTCAAAGTTCAACAAGCTGTCGATGGCCTTGGTGTTGGCTTCGCTGTCGGTCTCGTTCATGCGGCGGCGAAACTTAATCCGCCATTCGGTTATGGAAAGCGTCCAAACGATGTAGCCGGTAATTGTTCCAAGCGTAACCAGGGCAAACCAGACATTGTAAAGTGTCCACAAGATTCCGCAGACGAGAAGGATTTCGATCAAGGTCGGCAGAATATTGAACAGCATGAAGGTCAGTAGGAATTCGATACCCTTGGTGCCGCGTTCGACCGCTCGACTGATGCCACCAGTTTGACGGTCTAAATGAAACTGCATGGAAAGCCGATGCAGGTGGCGGAAGGTTCGGAGCCCAGCCAGACGAATTGCCCGCTGAGCGACCTTTGCGAATACTGCATCGCGTAGCTCGCCAAACGCATGCGCTAGCACTCGGGTCATACCATACGCAACCAGCAGTCCGACTGGTACCGCCAAGACGGCAGAGGTGCCTACCGATAGCGCATCCACTGCGTGCTTGAAGAATACCGGCACGACGACATTGATCCCCTTGGCGGTAATCATCAGTATGATGGCCAAGATCACCCGGACTCGAAGTCCCATTTCGCCAATCGGCCAGAGATACGGGATCAGGGAGCGGATCGTCTGAAGATCGTTCCTGGGGCCGGTATCGTCTGGGAAGCTCATGTGTCTCATAATAGTAACTTTGTCGACCTTTTCTGCCCAAACGTAAAGTCCCAGGCGCAAAGAATTGCGGTCGTATGCGCCAATTTTGGCAGCATTCGAAAAATTTTATTAAAAGAAATATACCCACGAAAAGACCGGGCCCGAAGGCCCGGCAAGTCTAACAGGGAGGATTCGCGTCAGGATGACGCAGGGTCCTAAGACCCTAACTGAGTAAAGCTACCCAGTGCACACAATATATACGATTATAATAATATTGCAACAATATTTTGTGTGTAATTTAAATTTCAGTACTCGATTTGGTGTCACGTAGGTAATTGCCATATCCAAATACGATAGTCGGCGTGGCATAAAGTAATGAATTCTTGTTCTAAATTGGTTGCTTCTTATCTACGAATGCTGGGTTTCTATCGATCGTCCTGAATTTTATCTGAGGACAATAAAACGGATCGTTCACTTATCCCGTTAACCATGCGTTTACGGGTGATTCCTATAGTTCGCGTATGGGGGAGAGTATAAATATGTTAAGCGACGCTGAAATTTATCAATCGGCAGACCTTTTGATCGAAGAACACGGCCTGGACGCGTCTTCAATCGCGACCATGCGTGCGGGCGAGCTTCTTATCGACGGGAATATGGACGGCTACCGGATGTGGAAGCGAATTGTCATGGTCATTGATAACGTGGCTGTCTTCGGCCCACCGCCGCATGAATTGCCGAATTAGAGCCTATATCTATTCTGCCGACCTAGCATGACCGCGTGCGCGTTCCACCAAGACATCCATCACCTGACGGAGCACCTTATCGTTCTGCCCCAAGCGATTTAAGCGGACGGATAGGTTTTCTTGTGAAATGATAAGAAGTTCTGTGTTCTCCAGCGCCCTAGCGGATGCCATTCGGGGCTGGTTATCGATTAATGACATTTCACCAATAATTGACCCCTGACCCAGGACAGCCAGGATCGCTTCTTTGTTGCCACTCTGGCGATAAATTTCGACCTCACCCGAGGATACAATATAGGCCTCAGTACCTTCTTCACCTTCGTTGAAGATGACATCTCCGGTTTTGGCTGACCGCTTGTTGCTTTTTGGTGACAATATTTTTCTCGTCTGCTCTTCGTTAATATCGGTGAATACTGCACGACTTGGCTCGTCTATTCCAGCAGTTTGACCTTGTTTCAGTAAACCTTCTAAAGAGGCATTTAAGGCATTCCGCATTTCTTCGGGCAAGTCGCCCATGCCCAGCTTTTCCATTAACGCCTCAACAGTTCTGACCAGGACATCCTGGGTGCTGCCTTGTGGTGCCAGCGAGGCGACAGATGTCAGAGACTGAACCAGTCGCATCAGGCTGCCCATAACCTCAGGCCGATTGTTATCGCAAAACTTGGTTTGGCTGAGATCCAGCAAAAAGCCCAATTGAATGGCTTTGTTTGGCATCAGGAACATCAATTGCTCGATCGATTGTCCCGCAGTCAAGTCGCCTTCGTCTTTGCCGAGAACCATCTTGGCGCGGAGGCACGCGGCCTCGCACATGCGGGGGCCACCTTCTAGCCCAGCCATTCCCATAATGTCTCGGATGAGTTTTATAAAAACGGAATTTTCGTCAGAGCCGCTTTGCTTCGTGAGCGGGGTAATGCCGGAAAGTCCGCTTGAGACCCGATCCAATAAAACGCTTTTCGCACAAGGCATGTCCTTTGCTTTAAAAAGATCATTCAGGCGACCCAAGCAATTCCGGAAATGTTTTGGCACCTGATAGCGACCAGCACTTAAGCGCGCTAGCGTCGTATAAGCCCCCGCCGCGTGATCTTGCCGTCCTATCAAGTCGTTTACAGCTGCGGGTCCAGTAAGGATATCGGCAATCGCCTCATCCACGTAGCGTATCACATTTGGCCCAAGATCTTGCTCCGCCAAGTCAAGCAGTAAGCCAAGTTTTGTGTCCCAGTCGCCAGCTTCCGACAAATATCCGGCGAGGGCACCATAGATGAAGGTCTCTCGGTTTTCAGGCGAAATTGTACTGCTGATTTCAGTTATTAGAACCGGCAGGCCTTTTTCTTTCAGGGTCGTAACGTTCTCGCGGGCATCGTTGACTTCACGCGCCCGATCTTTGACTTGGGCGAATGCTTTATAAAGTTCGCCAACCCGATCTAGTGGCTTTTCCCCGGTCGCTCGTGCCTGTGCTCCTGCGACTTGCTGCATTCCTTGGCTATAGAGGGTATCATTGCGTTCCAGCATGTTCAGGTAGCCGGTATTGAACAGGAGTTCTAACGGTGTAATGAAATGCTCGTCCAAATATTGGCGCAGCAAGCGACCAATGATTTTGCGAGATGAGAATCCGTAGTAGTCCTTAAATTCTTTGCAAACTGGGGCGTCGTCAATGGGCGTGATCTTGGGGCCTGATTTATCTTTTGCCGAATTTTCTTCGTATATAACCTGTTCATAGCCGGTCGCCGTGGTAACCCGATTGATCTTAACAGCATCAAATTTTTTAGAGCCTAGCAATTCCTCTGCAAGCTTAAGGGCCTCCATTTCGTCATACTGGACGTTATCAATGGTCCAACTGCCATTATTTTGGACCATAATTTCGTAGCTTGATGATTTTTTTGGTCTGGAGGCCATGGTTTAGAACCCTCGTGTAAAAATTAATATGACCGGCTAATTTTTGTTAAGTTCTATAACAATTCATCGAGTATGTAGCATGCTGAATGAATAATACACGGCTATTCTGCCGTTCGAACATAGCCCCGTGCTCTCTCAACCAGGACATCCAACAGACGCCGCAATACCTGATCGTTAGATTCGACCTTCTCCAACCGATAGTGCAAATTTCTCTGGGATATGGTGAGCAATTCAGTGTTCGTTAGGGCGCGTCCGGATGCCATCCGTGGCTGATTATCGATCAGCGACATTTCGCCGATAATGGATCCCGGTCCTAGCGTCGCTAAGACAATTTCGCGGTTACCCAATCTTCGAAAGATTTCAACCTCGCCCTTCTTCACGATGTAAGCTTCTGTACCTTCGTCTCCTTCATTAAAAAGAATATCGCCTGAACTCGCGTTTTTTGGAACGCTCGGCACCTTGAGCATCGTTTCCTTTTCATCATCTACCGCAAAATATTTTGAAAGATTTTTATTCTTTGATGCGGCGTCAGAGGCTTCGCGTTCTTTAACCAAACGGTCCAAAGAGGAAGCAAAGGATTTTTGCATATCCTCAGGTATGCCGCCCATTCCGAGTTTTTCTCTCAGGGCGTCAACAGAGGCAATAATCAATTCGGTACTGGTCTCAGATGGAAACAAGGATGATAGATTTTTTAATTGCTCGACTAAGCTCAGAAGGGACGTGAGGATGACGGTGGCATAGGTTTTCATCAACTCGGTTCGACTCAAATCTAACAAAAACCCCAGTTTGATCGCGCGATTAGGAAAGAAGTTCAATACATTACCAATCGTTTGATCAACGGGTAGGTCAGCGCCGTCATCTCCCATTAAGCTCTTAGCCCGTAGTACAACGGCCTCTGCCATATCTTTGTCGCCCTCCAGGCCAGCAAGACCGATGGTGTAGCGAATGAGAGTCGAAAAGGCAGCTTTATCAGCTTCGAAACCTTCTTTGGTAAGGGGGGTTACACTCTTGAGCCCGCGACAAACCCGATCCAATAATATGCCCTTGGAAACGGGAAGATTCTTTTCCGCCATTAATAAATTGAGGTGTTTCAAGCAGCTTCTTAGATAGTCCGGCACCTGCGCCCGTCCGGCGCTCAAATGTATAAGCGTTCGGTATGCCGCAGCGGCATCGGTCTGGCGGCCGATTAACTCGTTGACCGCCGACGGTGCATCGAGAATTTCGGCGATAACATCATCCAGATAGGCGAGGGCTGTTTCATCTGTCTCGGGTTCGGCCAAGTCGATGAGTATTTCCAGCTTGGAGTCCCAGTCGCGTCCTTTTGATACACAGGACGCCAACGCCCCCAGTATAAATTGATCATGGTTTTCCGGCGTGATGGCTTCAGTCACTTCTTTGATCAGCGCCGACATTCCGCCTGCCTTTAGAATATCTGCATATTTCTGATTGTCGCGTGACTCTCGCGCACGGTCCTTGATTTGGCTGAAATCACGGTAAAGCACATCAACTCGCTCATGTGGTTTGGTGCCGACCGATTTCGCTTGCAGCGAACCAACCCGTTGCATGGCTTTACTGAGCAGGGTGTCGTTTCGCTCAAGCATATTCATACGACCAAGATCGAATAAAAGTTCGAACGAAGTTATAAACTGATCGTCCAAATATTGCCGCATCAGGCGACCAATAGTGCGGCGGGAGTCGAACTGGTAATAGTCTGAGAGTTCTTTGCAGACAGGCGCTTCTTCAATCGGAGCAATCTTGATGACTTTATCGGATTTTTGTCCCGTGCTTTCTTCGAGTATGTTTTCGACTTTGCCGGTGGCGTCATTTTCCCGCGTGACTTTAACAGCTTCGTATTTATTGGCGTTCAACAGAACGTCTGAACGCGCTATTGCCTCCTGCCGGTTTGTGCAGGCCAAATCGACAGTCCATCTGCCGTTTGCTTGATAAAAGACTTCATAGGTGTAACTGGTAAAACCTGACTTCGCCATAAACCAAACCGTTCCGCTAAAATGTTGCTCTGCGAAACGATAATCGGCACGGCAAATACCCGCAAGTGAATTACTTATTACCGCAATTTGGTATTATGCTGTGTGTGGGCGATTCGAAGATGCAAGCCGACAGAGTTCTCCAATATCGCTTTCAAATTCGAAAAACACCTTCAGGCTTTTCCAGGCCCGGCCTTTTTCGAGGGCGTTTCCGCCTTCTAGCCTCCAAGCACCATTGCAATGCGTGCGGAGCCAGGAAGTCACATGTTCAACAGACTCGTCTGTGTTGTAACGGACGTCGTATGCAAGGCGGCTCATAGAACGTATCTCCCCCATATCATGGCACATCTTGGTGTGACGCTGTTGCCACGCCGAAGACGAATGAACAGTCGATAACTCACCGAAAATACTGTCAAATTATGGTTAACGAAGAGTAAACACCTCCACCATTTGCTCTGAAAACAAGCAGATAATTAGCTTCGTGCCGGGTATCTGAACGCATAAGGCGGGAATTGAACCATCACCATGGCGCGCCGCGACCGCCTGATACCTAGGAGCCGCCGTAAGGTATTATAAACTGAATGAAGCATATAGCCGTGCCTCCCTCAAAAGACGTTAAGTTGATTCTGAAGGCAGAAGCTGAAGAGTCAACATGCATATAGTGACAGGGTGGAGGAGCCATAACTAAATATGGTGTAAGGCGTTGAGAATCAGTGTGATTCAATGCAAAAATAATGTGCTAAATTTTGCGCATAAGGAACAGATAAACCCGTAATGTTAACCCGAAATTACGCGTTTGGTGCCGAATCGGCGGGCTTCCCTGTATTTGGCAGGGTCATGGTAATTAGATTAGAAATTAACATCAGGCCGGCCAGGAAATAGAAGACATATACCAATCCATACGCATCGGCAATTAAGCCACCGATGATCGGCGTCAGCGTGGAAAGTATGCTTTGGGTGCCAAACATAACGCTGGTGGCGGAACCGCCTAAGTGCGGTGGAACCATATCCATTAACCAGCTATGGACGACGGGCCGTATGGCGTAGAGGAAGAATCCGAGGATGGCAACGCCAACGACAAACACCGTCTGATTATCTATAAACGCCAGCGCAAATATAACCAGAGTTGTTGATAAAGTTCCTCCTAAGGCGATTGGCTTCCGGCCAACAGTGTCTGACACCGTTCCTGCGATGAGTCCCGCAATGAGCCCACCGATCTGCATGACAGACATCGCGGCACCCATGGCGAGGGCATCGCCGCCAAAGCGGCTCGCGACATATAGGGGCACAAAAATCAAAAGCCCGGTTTGCGCCATGCTTCTAAATCCGGCCATAAGCGCCAGACCTAAGACCAATCGATTTTTAAAGGCGCTGGAAAATCCGGAAAAATACCCACTGAGGGAAGAAGAGCCTTTCGGCGTTTCTGGCTTTTCCAGGGGAGTATCTTTAGGCAGCAAATAAATAAAGATGATCGCTGCGACCACAAATACTGGAATTGTCGCGATTGCCGCCGTTGTCTGCCACACACCGAGCCACATCATCAAGGCACCCACGACCGCAGGTGCAATAAGGTCGCCTAGGTTGGCGCCGGATGCATGAATGGCCAGAACGTATCCACGGCTCTCAGGATGTCTGGATGATAAAAAGGAAATTGCGGCCGGATGCCACAGGTTGTTAGACATCCCAATAACCGCGATTAGGGCACACAATACTGCGTAATTCGGGCTCATGATGAACAAAGCCAGGGCAACCGCACCGATAATTAAGGATATTCCCTGAAAAATAACGCGTCGACCGAACAGGTCGATTGCCGGCCCACTGAATAGGTTTGTGGAGAACGAGGCGATATAAAATATCGTGCCAAAAAATGTCGTTTCTAGGTAAGTGAGGCCCAGATCAGTTCGGATGAATTCCATCAACAGGATATAGGTGGCCGCCACCCAATGGATGGCTCCGTGACCAAGCCCCACCAGCATGACAGAACTTTGGCCGTCTACACGGCGCGCGGACGAGAAATTTAGGGCAGACAAGCGGCAATCTCCGTTAAATTTTTTTGGCCAGGGAAATGGAACGGGTGAAATGAGTAGAGGGAGATTACTGCTTGGATTGGGAGGGGGCAAAGATTTTATCGGCTACCCTGAAATATAAATCGGGAAACATCGGTCAGTCTCAGCATCTATGATTGTCGACTCGAACATATCTGAATTGATTAAGGTCAATTACGTTGGCATCACAAAATCATACGGTTTGGTCGAATGGCCTGGTTGTTAGCATGTCGATCAATTGTAAAAAAAATTAGTTTAGAGCAAGGGAATATATGTGATGGCACAAAAATTAGCGTGTGGTGATACTCAATGGTGCTCCAAATGTACGGATTATTGTGAAGAAAGTGGTAAAATATTTACAGAGAATGGCTTAGGCCGGTGTGATTTTTACCGTGGTCCGGGAATGAAATTGAGTAAGGCGGTGTCCGATTCAAGTGGCAATGTAACACGAGTTATATCGGAAACCGACGCGTAGAGGCGAAACCTTCAAGCATTCATGCATCGTTTAACGATTGTCTCAGTCACCGGTATCAAATAGGACAGGGCTCCCCTAATAATTTAATAAGGGTGTTCTAATTCGGCACTGGAGAAAAGGCATCGCCCTCACTACTGGAAAATCCAACCCCTCGGATCATGGCGTCCAGTCTGGCCACCCGAGCATAAAGTTCGTGGCTAGAATCCAATAGCTGTTCAAGCCGGTGTGGCAAATAGTTGATCGTTCGGTCATGTTGGGATAGGCAGTATTCTTGCCCGTTTAACGGCTCTATTTCTTCCTGGGCGTGGGTTTCATTAATTTCGCCGGTGGAGACGGCCTTGCGAAACATAAGCCAGGCCATGACCCATTCAAGTCGAGTAACCACCCGGCATTGATGAGTCATAATTTCGAAGCGCTCGTTTGGCGGCGGCCGATTGGCTGAATTTATATTACCTTCAACCCAGTCCCGGGTTTCACTCAGCAGGCCGAGCGTTTCTTCAAAAGTCTTTTCGACGATTGGAAGATGTAATTGTGTCGTCATCAACTGCCCCTTCAATCACAAAATTATGTGCTTGTTTGGGATTCTACTAACCGGGTGCGTTATCGTCGCAGCCCAAGCCCCATTCACACTCCCCCTAGGGCTAAGTCTACCCGACTGGACATTTCAATTCTATTAATAAATTGCTATATTTAGCACTAAATTCCCAATTTGCCCCTAAATTTAGTAATTTTATTTCTAAATTTAGGGATAACGTCGCCGACAATTCGTAACAAATTGGCTTATTCCCACTCAATAGTGAATAACTCATAACCTATTGATTTCATTACTTTTTCTAAAACTATGTAATAACTATGTAACCAACTCTATAAGATTTCATCCTTTATTCGTTATGATGAAATCTCTTAACCCATTGTTATTACAATAAACTATCCTTCGGTCAAAGACAAACCTTGTCGTTTATTTTACCACAATCACCGCCCACTAATGGTTGCAGATTTCTCAACTTTATTTCGTAATGCGGTCAAAATACTCTCGCAATCCGTATAAATAGAAGGACATTTCAAGTTTCCTAGACAAGACGATAGGTTTCCCCAAATGACTATACGGCTGGGGATAC
>JABJKH010000076.1 GCA_018660465.1 Rhodospirillaceae bacterium | reverse complement strand
AGCCGCCCCTTCAACGATTGTGGTGTCGTCCTTGGTGATGGAAACTTTTTTGGCCGTTCCAAGCATGGTCAGGTCAACGTTTTCCAATTTGATGCCAAGGTCTTCGCTGATGACTTGGCCATCCGTGAGGATCGCGATGTCAGCCAGCATGGCTTTCCGGCGGTCGCCGAAGCCAGGAGCCTTAACCGCAGCAATTTTCAAACCGCCCCGAAGTTTATTAACAACCAACGTTGCCAATGCTTCGCCTTCAATGTCTTCGGCGATGATCATCAACGGACGGCTGGATTGCATGACTGTTTCAAGAACGGGCAGCAAGGGCTGAAGCGTGGAAAGCTTAGCTTCGTGGATCAGGATGTAAGGATTTTCCAGTTCGCAGGTCATTTTTTCTGCGTTGGTCACGAAATAAGGTGACGTGTAACCCCGATCGAACTGCATGCCTTCGACGACATCAAGTTCTGAGTCCAGGCTCTTGGCTTCTTCAACCGTGATGACGCCTTCGTTGCCGACTTTTTCCATGGCACTGGCGATCATGCCGCCGATGGAGACGTCGCCATTTGAAGAAATGGTGCCGACTTGGGCAACTTCTTCGCTGGTTTTAACTTTCTTGGAAATTTTCTTGATGTTTCCAACGACAGAATCAACAGCCAAGTCGATACCGCGTTTGAGATCCATCGGGTTCATGCCAGCAGCAACAGCTTTGGTGCCTTCGCGGACGATGGACTGGGCCAGAACGGTCGCCGTCGTGGTGCCGTCACCAGCTTCGTCATTGGTTTTGGAAGCGACTTCCTTAACCATCTGTGCACCCATGTTCTCGAACTTATCGGTCAGTTCGATGTCTTTCGCAACAGTCACGCCGTCTTTGGTGATCCGTGGAGCACCAAAAGATTTGTCGAGAACCACGTTGCGGCCTTTGGGGCCCAAAGTCACCTTAACCGCATCGGCCAAGATATCGACACCGGCGAGCATACGATCGCGGGCATCTGTGCTGAATTTAACGTCTTTAGCAGCCATTGTAATTTAACCTTTCAATAGTGTCAGTTTGCTTAGAGTTCGGCAGTTAGCCCCAGGGGTTAACCAATCACGCCAAGCAAATCGGATTCTTTCATGATCAACAGATCATCGCCGTCGATCTTGACTTCGGTACCGGCCCATTTGCCGAACAAAATCCGGTCGCCGGCTTTAACGTCCAAAGGAACAACCGTTCCATCGTCACGGCGTGCGCCGGAACCAGCAGAAACGATTTCGCCTTCCATAGGCTTTTCCTGTGCCGTGTCAGGAATGATGATCCCACCGGCGGTTTTTTCTTCCTGATCGACGCGTTTCACAAGAACGCGGTCATGCAGGGGTGTTAACTTCATGTGATGTCTCCGTAAGTATCTGTTATATAGGGTATTTCCCAGTAAATTAGCACTCCCCAGGGGAGAGTGCTTGCCTTACTCGTGGCTGATTTAGCCTATATTTGAGAAGATGCAAGGGGTAAATATAAAATCTAGGGCGTTTTTATCGGTACATAATCAGTGTCGTCCACCCATCGACGACGATCTTCCGCCTCAGTTTTAGCCCTGCTGCCACATGATGTTGTGCAACCCGGCGGGCATCATGCACCAAAAACCCCGACAGAACCGCCATGCCTCCAACGTCCAAATAACGCCGAAGGTCGCGCGCCATTTGGCATAAGGGATTGGCGAGGATATTCGAAACGATCAGGTCATAAGGCCCTTGAGTTTGAACCAGAGGCGTTCTGTATCCGTCGCCAGCCTGGGCATAGATAAAACCTCCAACGCTATTTTGTCGGGCGTTCTCACACGCCACGCGAACCGCACCAGGATCAATGTCGCAGGCAATAATCCCCGTCTGCCAAGTCTTTGCCGCCGCTAACGAAAGAATTCCTGATCCGCAGCCCATGTCGAGAATACGCCTGAACTTTTTTCCTTCTTTCGCAAGTTGATCAAAGGCGGCAAGACATCCCTCCGTCGTCGCGTGCTCGCCGGTGCCAAAGGCGGGTCCCGCATCCAACTTGATCCCGACAGCGCCCCCCGGAACACTTTCTTGAATGTGCGAGCCATACATAAAGTAGCGGCCGACTTGGAGCGAGGGAAAACCAGCTAGGTTTTCCGCAACCCAATCCTGAGCCTCCATCGCCGTAATTTGGAAGTCAGAAAATTCTACATTGAGACCGGAGGCCACCGCCGCCAACCCTGATGCAATCGCGGCCTCATCAAGGGCAGCCTCTGATATCCCTTGCAGCCGGGACAGAGCATCGTCGGGTGGAATTAAAAAAGATGAGATAACGGCGCAATGGGGTTCTAAAACTTCTTCAAATGCCTCTGCCTGCGACGTCGGGACAATGACATCAATGCGCCAACATGCAGGGGGCGCCATCAGGCAGACTCGACAAAACTATCGATGACTTTCTTAGTCCCGGCTTTTTCAAATGAGATTTCCAACTTGTTGCCATCGGTGGCGCGCACGATCCCGTAACCAAACTTTTGGTGAAATATGCGTTGGCCAATGGTGAAGGTCGAGGCCGTTCCAGCCAGTGTTTGCGTCTTCCAATTGGTGTCTTCGATCAACGGTGCGCCAGACCGCGAATTCCCAAATCGCTTGGTTTCGCGAAGCCGTCCAGCCCCACCCCCCCTCGTCTCACCCCAGGGGCCACTGCCAAATGTGTCCATGGAGTTAACTGATTCAATATGATCATCCGGCAATTCGCCGACGAAACGAGACGGGATCGCGCTTTGCCATTTTCCATAGACCCGGCGATTGGCTGCATAAGATACAATCGCACGTTGCCGGGCCCGGGTTAGGCCCACATAGGCGAGGCGGCGTTCTTCTTCCAATCCGCCGCCGCCGGTGTCCTCCAGAGATCGCTGATGAGGAAACAGGCCCTCTTCCCAGCCCGGCAAGAAGACTGTTTCGAACTCCAACCCCTTGGCGCTGTGCAATGTCATCAGAGTGACTTTTTCCTCGGCATTGGATTCGTCGTTTTCCATAACCAGGCTGACGTGTTCCAAAAATTCGGTCAGGGTTTCGAAATCTTCCAGCGCGACGATCAGTTCCTTGAGGTTATCCAAGCGCCCCGGGGCCTCAATCGATTTATCCCGCTTCCACATCCCGGTGTAATCAGACTCATCCAGGACCAATCCTGCCAATTCTGACGGCGGCATACTGGAACTAAGATCACGCCACCGGTCAAAGTCCTGGACCAGGCCCGTAAGAGTAGATTTCTGCTTCGGCTTAAGTTCATCGGTCTCGACCAAGCTTCGAACAGCTTCGACCAAAGGCACCTGTTCCGCACGGCCTAGTTGATGAATTGTTTGCAGGGTGGCTTGGCCCAGCCCCCGCTTCGGAACATTCACAATGCGCTCGAACGCGAGATCATCTGCAGGCTGGGAAATAACCCGCAGGTAGGCAACCGCGTCTCTGATTTCGCGGCGTTCATAAAACCGCGGGCCACCAACGACTCGGTACGGAACGCCTAAGGTGATCAAGCGTTCTTCAAATTCACGGGTTTGGAACCCAGCCCGAACCAAGACCGCCATTTCGTTTAAGGACTGCCCTTTGGTCTGATAGGCTTCGATGTCTTCACCTGTAACGCGGGCCTCTTCCTCGCCATCCCAAACGCCACGAACCCGCACCAATTCACCGTCATTGAGATCAGTCCAGAGAGTCTTGCCGAGCCTCCCTTCGTTGTAGGAAATCAAGCCAGATGCCGCTGCTAGGATATGCGGGGTCGAGCGGTAATTCCGTTCCAAGCGAACGATCTTTGCACCGGGAAAATCATCTTCGAAGCGCAAGATATTACCGACCTCAGCCCCTCGCCATGAATAAATCGACTGATCATCATCACCGACACAGCAGACGTTTTTATACCCGCCACCTAAGAGACGCATCCAAAGGTATTGTGCAACATTGGTGTCTTGGTATTCATCCACCATGACGTAGCGAAACTTGCTTTGATAAGACTTCAAAATTTCAGGGTCGGTCTGGAACAACGTCAGGCAGTGCAGCAGCAGATCGCCGAAGTCGGCCGCGTTTAAGGTGCGGAGTCTGGCCTGATACTCGCCATAAATTTCCAGCACCTGGCCTTCGACAACGTCTGAGCCCTCGGCGGCAGAAACCCGATCCGGCGTCAGGCCCCGGTCCTTCCAGCGTTCAATCACACCCAAGATTCGCCGCGCCGGCCATTTTTTTGGATCGATGTGCCTGGCTTCCAGATGCTGTTTAATCAGACGCAGCTGATCGTCGGTATCTAAGATCGTGAAATTTGGTCTGAGCCCAACCCCTTCAGCGTGGGACCTGAGAATGCGCGCTGCTACCGAATGAAAGGTTCCGACCCACCAACCATCAACCGGGCGATGTGTCAGGGACGATACGCGATGCTGCATTTCCCGGGCGGCGCGGTTGGTGAAGGTCACCGCAAGAATCTCCCAAGGGCTCGCCTTGCCTTGTAACAGGATATGCGCCAAGCGCGTGGTCAGCACCCGGGTCTTTCCAGTACCCGCGCCCGCCAGCACCAAGACCGGTCCGTCGATTGCCTCAACCGCTTCCAACTGGGTTTCGTTTAGATTCTCCAAGTGCATCACCGCAGGAGTTGCAGCAGGTGGCAGAGACGGTTCAGTGAGGTCAAATGGATCGGACATGGATTGAGTTATTTGGACTTTATTGTTGCGATTCAACCTTTTTCTTCAATTACAGAGAAGTTACGCCCTATAATCGTATTGGTTTTGATTTTAAGGAGTATGCGGGATGAGGCTCCTGTCCCCAAGAATTAGAGCATTTCATGTATTTTCAAGTGTGCTCGCGATTGTCTTACTGCTTTCCGGTTCCGCCTTTGCGCAAAAGAAACAGCCGGAAAATACGCCCAGTCCCATTGATACAGGGGAAATTCTGCGCGCGGTTGTGGGCATTGAGACAACTGTGCCGGCAAATACCCGTACTGCACGAGCCTTAGGAACAGAGCGAAACGGCAACGGCATAATCATCGACAACGAGGGTCTGGTATTGACCATCGGTTATGTAATTTTAGAAGCCGATTCGGTCAATATCGTAAAACCTGATGGCAAAAAAATTCCAGCCAAGATTGTCGGCTACGACCACAATACCGGATTTGGGCTGGTCCGCGCGATTAAGCCACTTAATCTCAAGCCGATTCGCATGGGCAAGTCTGCTGACTTATTCGCCGGAAAACGCGTCTTAATCGTCAGTCACGAAGGGGAACTGCCGGTGATGGCAGCACAGGTGGTCTCGCGTCGTCCTTTTGCGGGTTACTGGGAATACCTCCTCGATAGTGCAATCTATACGATCCCGCCTTTTCCCAAATACGGCGGTGCCGCGCTTATTGGCGTGGGAGGCCGATTGCTGGGTGTCGGGTCGTTGGTTGTCAGCGATGCCTTTGAAGGTCCACCGCCTGTTCCTGGCAATATGTTCGTCCCGATTGACCTGCTGCGCCCGATCCTAGCTGATTTGCTGGAAAATGGGCGATCCCGGAAGCCCTCGCATCCTTGGCTCGGTGCCCATACCGTCGAAATTGACGGTCGACTTAGAATCATGCGTATTACCAAAGGCGGCCCTGCGGACAAGGCCGGACTGCGCGACGGGGATATCATCATGGGTGTCGATGGAAAGCGTGTAAAAACCATGGAAAAATTTTTTCGCCTGGTCTGGGCGAAAGGTGACGCGGGGGTAAACATTTCCCTCAATGTCGTAAAGTCAGGCACTGCCGAAATGAAAATCGAGCGAGTCACCATCAAATCCGATGATCGATATAACTGGCTAAAGCTGAAACACAGTTATTAGGATATTAATCCCCGCGTTCCTCGCGGCGGCTTTCCAGAAGCACTGTGTTGTAGGCTGACATTACGTCACGTTCGTGCACACAGCCCAGGAATTTCATCGATTCCAGGTCCTCAACAACGGCGATGTGTTCTTCACCGGTGTCGCGCATCATTTTGAGTGTCGCTTCGAGATCTTCGCTCCGGGCCAAAACCGGTGGATGCAAATCAGCGACGTCACCTGCACAAATCAGATCATCCACCCCGTGATCGAAGGCAACCTCACTCATGCCGGCCAAAGTGACGGTCCCGACCAGTTCACCGGTTTCTTGCACCACAAAGACCCGGCCATGGGTTGAATTTTGCAACAAGCCTCTCAGGTTCTGCAGCCCTGTACTCGGCATCGCCCGCTCACTTTCCTGAGACATTACACCGGCAACTGTCAGCGCTTGTAAAAGCGCTGTCTCCAAGCCTTCACTCAGGTTCAGACCTCGGTTCTCCAATTGCCAAGAAAACACTGTGCGGCCATGGAACTGTTGTGCAATTACCGATGAGATTACCACGGCCACCATAACCGCCAACGTCAGTGCGTAATCACCTGTCATTTCAAAAATTATGAGTGTGGTCGATAAGGGAGCACCCAACACCGCAGCGGTAATCGCGCCCATACCAACCAGGGAATAAGCCGCCGGGTCTGACGTAAACCCTGGCAACATTTGCCCTACCAGTACACCATAGGCCCCACCGATGGTGGCACCTATCACCAGCGACGGACTGAAAACGCCCCCACCAAAACCAAATCCTATGCTCACTGCCGTCGCAATAATTTTCATAATTGCCACGGCAATCAAAAGACCAAGCGAAAACGATACGGCGAGCGCTGCATCATTGACCCCGTAGCCAACGCCTAGGACATGGGGAAATGCGATGGCGATTAAACCAACAATGAGACCCCCTACGGTTGTTCGGATATAAACCGGCGCGGGAATTCTTTGGCTGGCATTATCGGCGACAATGATCGCCCGCAGGAAGATAATTGCTACAATTCCAGCAACGACGCCTAGGCCTGAAAACGAGAGCAATTCCCAAAAGGACGCAATATTGTGTTCGGAAATTAAAAATGCCGGGAAGTCGCCAAAGTAAGACCTGGAAACTGCGGTTCCGGCCACACTCGCCATGACCACCGGCGCAAATGATTTTAACGCATAGTGTCCGATCACCACTTCGCCGGCAAAAAGCGCGCCCGCAATTGGTGCGTTGAACGACCCAGCCACCGCCGCTGCGACACCACACCCGAGCAACGTTCGTGTCAGCGACCGCGTGAGATGCAATTTTCGTGAAATGGACGACCCGATTGAGGCGACCAAATGAATGGCCGGTCCTTCGCGTCCTACAGACGCACCCGCACCGATGGAGACTGCACTTATTAACGCAGCACTCATTCCGGTCCGCGCGGACATCCGACCGGCGCGAAGTGCGCTCGCCTCTATCACATCCGAAACCCCATGCGGTCGCCCGCCCGGCATCAGGAGATGTACCAACAACCCAACCAAAAAACCGCCCAATGTTGGGATCAGCAACAAATGCCACCACGGCAAATTTCGTGCGTGAAAAAATAATTCTTTGCTGTCGGAGCCAAACGCCAAGCCTTGGATCAAATCAATGCCTTCGCGGAATACGATGACGGCACCACCACCAACGACACCGACGACAAGCGCCAATACCGAAAGGATCAATTGATCGTTCCGCACGATACGCCGAAGCCGCAGCAAAATACGGCTTGCTCTGAATCGGTTTCTTTTCATGGTCCAACGGGTTCTAATATAATTTGAATTTGTTGAATAAAAGTTTACGCCCTAAGACCTAGTGGTATGAATCTAACATATGGTGCCCATACGACGGTTTTCCGAGACCCCTGGCGAGGCGCGTGGTTCGCCGTGATGCTTATAGCATCACAAGGGCCGCGCAACGACGTCCGGTGGTTTCGGAAAGCCGCCCACAGGGTCACGTTTCCTGCTTTCTCGGGGTGTCAGGCATGTTTGACGATGCGATAGCATCGCCTGCACAGGCCTTCCTGCCGAGAAAACAGGAAACCTGATCGTATGGATACCATATGTTAGATTTATATCACTAGTTTTTCCAAGGACCATGGTGAATGTTAATCGGCGAGAACGATATTGAGCTTGCCCCCTTCGAGGAAGTGCAAGATATCCGGGGAACGGATTTCCCCGGAAAGCCCAAGTACGGGCAATTTCTCGTCGTCGGCCCGCCAGGTGTTGGGAAAAGCACCCTGATACAAAGCATTGGGGGCTGGCCCTACGAAGGGTATATCGATCTTGCTGAAAACAATTGGTGGCGCACCCGGGTTCTTTCTTTCCGCCCACGTGAACTCCAGTTCGGTCTGCCCTTCGTCGGCGTGTCAGAATCGTTATCGATCATTGATGATGAATGGCTGAATGATGCAAGCAACCTAGAAATAGATTTCCGACGCATTTTACTGCCGCCGGACGGGGCTTGGTGGACCGGAGCCGATTGGCGCCAAAAATATGTTTACGAATTTTTGCTGCCTGATTCCGACCTGGTATTCCATGACCGTGAAAAGCGCGCCCGAAGCGGCATTTTCCCCTACGATGAAGATATATCTTCAAAGATCGTGTCGCTTCAAATGAGCGTTTATCGTACCCTTGCCGCCTATTTTTGGAAATCGGGGCTCAGGGTTTACATCAGAACGGATCGTAACGGCCCGCCGTTGCAGATCGTCAAAGTGCCGGATAATTTGCCGGTGGCTGCTCAAGCAAAACGTAAGGGCAAATTTCAGGAACATGCTCGCACAAATCTACCCTTTTTCATGGGATCTTTTTTGGGGGCGAAAACAGCCGATCTTTTTACACCGACGCCTGAAGGACATCGCCTGTCAGAACCCGTCCACATTCCCTGGGATGCGGGTTCGTTTAGCCTACAGTTAGGTGAATACGTTCTTGAAGTTCGCCGCGACTTACCAATGTCAGATGAACGAAAGCCTAATCTCCGGGATTGGATCATTCTCGACCCAAAATCTTATTTCGACCGCATGAGCGGATTTATTCGCATCGTTCCAGGCCAGTCGGAGATTTTGGGCCGGGATGAACCCTCACAGCAAACATTGTTCAACTATCCCAACTCCGTCGCGCGGCGGCATATTTCCATCTTGAACAAAAATGGTGAACTTTATCTTCACGCGTTAGATTCCGAAGCGTCCACCTTGATTACTGCGCTAGATCGTGCCGCAACCGTATCGTCGTTGCGGGGCACGCGGCGCAAAAATTTAAATCTTCTCTGGGAAGATTTAGGACATCCAAGCATTCCCCTTGCTAAGCGGGAGGCAAACAAGCTGGTCCAAAAGGTTAGCAAAATTTTGGCAGATGAGCCTCATCGAACACGCGATGGAGATGGCTTGCCGGGTGGAATTGTCCATCTGCCCGGTCAAGCCAGCGCGGTCTTCGTCGGCGACCTGCACGGCCAGTGTGATAATCTTATAAAACTCCTGACCGAGGGCGCACTGCTAAAGGCCATTCAGCAAGGCAAGACTTGCCTTGTCTTGCTGGGCGACTTGGTTCATTCCGATGAGCATGGAAAGCTTGAAGACATGGCACCATCGATGGCCATGATCGACTTGTTTCTTATGCTCAAGGCGCGGTTTCCAGAAAGTGTTTTCTGCTGCCGGGGGAACCATGAAAGTTTCTCGCCGGAGGTTGGAAAATCGGGTGTCGCGCAAGGGGTGTTGTTTCGAAAATATTTACAGGAACAAAGAAGCAAAAAGTATGCTAACGCTGTCGGTGAAATTTTTGAAAACCTTCCCTACGTCATACGCGGCAAAGACTGTGCCGCCTGCCACGGCGCACCAACCCGGGGCCGAGTGACGGAAGATATCTTAATCAACATTCGCCACTACCCGGGTCTTCAGCATGAAATCATATGGAACAGGCTGCGAGGGCCAAACCGTCCTGCAGGCTACACCAAAGGAAGCGTAAATAGATTTAGGCAAAGTCTGGAGCTACCAAAAGAAGCGCCTTTGATTGTTGGACACACCTCATTCTCAGAAACCGAAACCGTCTGGATGGACGTCAACGACATCGTCGGGCACCACGTCGTTTATTCGTCACACACGGACCGCTTCGGTGCAATCTTAGTACAAGACGGCACCGCCATTCCCTTAGAACTGTTGGCAGAACCCGTTTCTGCCGAATAGTATATATAAAACAACGCATAATTCGGAGAATGAAACATGATCTACGAAGTAAGAAGTTATCGCTTGAAGCCACGGTCAGTCCCGCAATTCCTTGATGTCTTTGGCGAGGCCTATGAAAAACGTAAAGAATTTTCTCCATTGTCTGCGTT